>CAYGNB010000074.1:0-1581 GCA_964351135.1 uncultured Rhodobacterales bacterium
GGCCCGCTTCGATGGCCAGCCGGCGCATCACCGGTACGAGCGTGTCATAGTCCAATTGCTGTTCCCCTTGCAGGATTTGTTGTAGGGTCCGGTTTCGCCACTTATGCTGGTACGGCAAGGAAACGGCAAGGAATCCGTGCCAGAACGATCCGGCGGCACAGGAACGGAAACGATGTTCGACGGACGAAAACGCCAGACCCGGCTCAGTGGGGCGCTCCAGATTGGCGAGCTGATCTTTCACTCGGCCGTTCGCGATGTGCGCAAGAAGCATCATAACGCCTTTGTCGCGCTGGGCCTGAACCTGATTCAGATGCTGGTTCTTGTGGCGGCGTTCTACATGATGTTCTCGGTGCTGGGTTTGCGCAGTTCGGCCATTCGCGGTGAATTCCTGCTGTATGTCATGTCCGGTATCTTTCTCTACATGACCCATACAAAGGCCGTCGGCGCCGTGGCCAGTGCCGAAGGGGCCAGCAGCCCGATGATGCAGCACGCGCCGATGAATACGGCGATCGCGATATGCGCGTCGGCGCTGTCATCGCTCTACATTCAGACGCTGTCGATGTTTCTGGTTCTGTTCGGCTACCACGTCGCGGTCACGCCCCTGACGATCGAGGATCCGATAGGTGCCTTCGCGATGTTCCTGCTGGCCTGGTATACCGGGGTGGCAGTCGGGCTGATCCTGTATGCGCTGAAACCGTGGTTTCCGAACGCCGTGCGTATCATGACGGCGATCTACACCCGTGCCAACATGATCGCGTCGGGTAAGATGTTCGTTGCGAATACCCTGCCCGGTTTCATGCTGGCGATATTCGACTGGAACCCGCTGTTCCACTGCATCGACCAGGCCAGGGGCTATGTCTTCATCAACTATTTTCCGCGCTATTCGTCCTGGGAATATGCTATGTGGGTGGGTATCGCCCTGACCATGATCGGGCTCATGGGTGAATTCTATACCCGTCGGCACGCATCGATCAGCTGGAAGGCAAGACAATGATGGCAAGATGGATCCCGGTTCTGGTTTTGCTGCTGGTTGCACCGATGGTGTCGGCGCAATCCTATCCGGCGTTGTATGACATCACCGGGGTCAGCTCCTTCCTCAACATCCGGCAGGGGCCGGGAACCGGCTTTGCCAAGGTGGGCAAGTTTCAGCCCGGCGATACCGGGATCGAGGTGACCGGCGTGAACGAGGCCGGGACATGGGGGCGCATCAATCATCAGGAACAGACCGCCTGGGTGTTCCTGACATATCTTGCGCGGCAGCCTGACGATCCGAACCTCCCGCTGACCGCGAGTTTCCGGTGTTTCGGGACCGAGCCCTTCTGGGCGCTTGCGGTTACACAAGGGGATACCGCTGTTCTCAAGACGCCCTCGGGGCCCGATCAGTCCTTTCCGGTCGGCACGCTGGCCGCGGCGTCGAACCGGACAGAACCCTGGCTGCTGGATATGGGCGCCGACGCGGCCGCCGTGATACATCGGGCCGATTGTTCCGACGGCATGTCGGATCAGAGCTATGGTCTCGCCATTGGCTTGCTGACCGGATCCGGCCCCCGCACCCTGATGGAGGGGTGCTGTTCGCTGGCC
>CAYGNB010000074.1:1681-11064 GCA_964351135.1 uncultured Rhodobacterales bacterium
TCCGCCGTGCGGCAACAGCGCCGATGATCCGAACCGGATGCGGTCCACGCCGTGATAGGTCAGCCGCGCCTCTCCGCCCATGACCACCACGTCGCCGGATTGAAGCCACAGCGATTCGGTTGTCCCGCCGCGCGTAGGGTTGCCGATGCGGAACAGCGCCTCGTCACCCAGAGATACCGACACCACCGGGCAATCGAAATCGGTTTCGTCGCGGTCCTGGTGCAGTCCCATCCGTGCCCCGTCGCCGTACCAGTTGATCAGGCAACATTCGGGTTGCCGGGCGCAGCCCGACACGTCGTTCCAGATCGCCAGCACGGTTGCGGGGATCGGGGGCCAGGGCGTTCCATTCGGATGTTGTGCGACGTAGCGATATCCGCGGCGGTCCGAAAACCATCCATATTGCCCCGCCGACGACATCCGCACCGACATCTTGCGCCCATAGGGCGTGTCCGGCGAAAACAGCGGCGCCGTCTCCAGCACCGCGCGCAGATCCCCGACCAGCGCGGTCTGCGCCGCCCGTCCGAGATAACCCTTGTAGATCTCGAATCCGCGTACATGCAGGGGAGTCACGTTCCGGTTCGCCTTTCCTTGTCGAAACCTTGCCGAAAACGCTGCAAATTGCGGATTTCCGGGCATGAACGGCGGTTGCAGGGGTCTTGGCCCGTCCCTATATACGCCGGGACGCGGACTGGTGAAAAGCGCCGGTCCGCACCTCAATCGGGGTCGGGATGCCGCAACGGGTCGTGGCCTCGGGCAATCGCCTTGAAGTAAGAAGGGATCAAACAGAATGAGCAAGGTTATCGGTATCGACCTCGGCACCACCAACAGCTGCGTCGCCATCATGGACGGTTCGCAGCCCCGGGTCATCGAAAACGCGGAAGGGGCCCGCACCACGCCCTCGATCGTCGCATTTACCGACGACGAACGCCTGGTTGGCCAGCCGGCCAAACGTCAGGCCGTGACCAACCCCGACAACACCATCTTTGGCGTCAAACGCCTGATCGGCCGTCGCGTGGACGACGCCGAGGTGGAAAAGGACAAGAAAATGGTGCCGTTCGCCATCGTGAACGGCGGCAATGGCGATGCCTGGGTCGAGGCGCGCGGCGAGAAATATTCGCCCAGCCAGATCTCGGCTTTCATCCTCGGCAAGATGAAGGAAACCGCCGAAAGCTATCTGGGCGAAGAAGTGTCGCAGGCGGTTATCACCGTTCCGGCCTATTTCAACGACGCCCAGCGTCAGGCCACCAAGGACGCCGGCAAGATCGCTGGCCTCGAGGTGCTGCGGATCATCAACGAACCGACCGCTGCTGCGCTGGCCTATGGCCTGGACAAGGAAAACACGCAGACCATCGCGGTCTATGACCTTGGCGGCGGTACCTTCGACGTGACCATTCTGGAGATCGACGACGGCCTGTTCGAAGTGAAATCGACCAACGGGGACACCTTCCTGGGCGGTGAAGATTTCGACATGCGGATCGTCAATTACCTCGCCGATGAGTTCAAGAAGGAACACGGTGTCGACCTGTCCAAGGACAAGATGGCGCTTCAGCGTCTGAAGGAAGCCGCCGAAAAGGCCAAGATCGAACTGTCCTCGACCTCGCAGACCGAGATCAACCAGCCGTTCATCTCGATGGGCGCAGACGGTCAGCCGCTGCACATGGTGATGAAGCTGACCCGCGCCAAGCTGGAACAGCTGGTGGGCGATCTGATCAAGCGGTCGATGGAGCCGTGCAAGAAGGCGCTCAAGGATGCCGGTCTGTCGGCTTCCGAGGTGGACGAAGTTGTTCTCGTCGGCGGTATGACCCGGATGCCCAAGGTGATCGAAGAAGTCACCAAGTTCTTTGGCAAGGAACCGCACAAGGGTGTGAACCCCGATGAGGTCGTTGCCATGGGTGCCGCGATTCAGGCCGGCGTGCTGCAGGGTGACGTGAAAGACGTCGTGCTGCTCGACGTGACCCCGCTGAGCCTGGGTATCGAAACCCTGGGCGGCGTGTTCACGCGGCTGATCGACCGCAACACCACGATCCCGACGAAGAAGGGTCAGATCTTCTCGACCGCCGAGGACAACCAGAGCGCGGTGACCATCCGCGTGTTCCAGGGCGAACGGGAAATGGCCGCCGACAACAAACTGTTGGGCCAGTTCAATCTGGAGGACATCCCCCCGGCGCCGCGCGGCATGCCGCAGATCGAGGTGACCTTTGACATCGACGCCAACGGCATCGTGTCGGTTTCGGCGCTCGACAAGGGCACCGGCAAGGAACAGAAGATCACCATCCAGGCCTCCGGCGGTCTGTCGGATGACGACATCGAAAAGATGGTTCGCGAAGCCGAGGAGAATGCCGAGGCCGACAAGGCGCGCAAGGAACTGGTGGAAGCCAAAAACCAGGCCGAATCGCTGATGCACTCGACCGAGAAATCGCTCGAGGAACACGGTGACAAGGTTGATCCGTCGACGGTCGAAGCCATCGAGCTGGCGATTGCCGCGCTCAAGGACGAGCTGGAAGGCGATAATGCCGACAAGATCAAGTCCGGTATCCAGAACGTCGCCGAAGCGTCGATGAAGCTGGGCGAGGCGATCTACAAGGCCAGCCAGGAAGACGCCGCGGACGAACCGGCCGCGGCCGATGCCGGGCCGGGCGAGGACGATATCGTCGATGCCGAGTTCGAGGACCTGGATAACGACAAGCGGGCCTGAGGCCAGATTGGGCCAGCGCGGGCCGGTCCGCAAAACGGGCCGGCCCGCCTGCGTTCAGGCAAAGAGGATAAGCCATGTCGAAACGTGACTTCTATGACGTGCTAGGCGTGTCGAAAGGCGCTTCGGCGGAGGAAATCAAGAAAGCCTATCGCCGCAAGGCCAAGGAACTGCACCCGGACCGGAACAAGGATGATCCGGAGGCCGAATCGCAGTTCAAGGAGGCCAACGAAGCGTACGAAATACTCAAGGATGCCGATAAGAAGGCTGCATATGACCGTTTCGGCCACGCGGCATTCGACGGCAGTATGGGCGGTGGCGGCGGACCGCGCCCCGGTGGTCACGGCTATCAGGGCGGCGATTTCTCGTCGGCTTTCTCGGACGTGTTCGATGACCTGTTCGGCGACTTCATGGGCGGGCAGCGCGGCGGTGGTGGCCGTCGTGCCGCACGCGGGTCGGACCTGCGCTACAACCTGAAGATCACGCTGGAAGAGGCCTTTTCGGGCCTGCAGAAGACCATCAACGTGCCGACCGCCGTGGCCTGCTCGGTGTGTAACGGGTCGGGCGCCGAAGGCGGCGCCGAACCGACGCCGTGCCCAACCTGTTCGGGTATGGGCAAGGTGCGCGCGCAACAGGGGTTCTTTACCGTCGAACGGACCTGCCCGACCTGTTCGGGCGCGGGCCAGGTGATCAAGAACCCGTGCAAATCCTGCGGCGGGTCGGGCCGGGTCGAAAAGGACCGGGCGCTGTCGGTGAACATCCCCGCGGGCGTCGAGACCGGCACCCGAATCCGGCTGGCCGGCGAAGGTGAGGCCGGGATGCGCGGCGGACCGCCGGGCGATCTGTACATCTTCGTCGAAGTGGCCGATCACCGGTTGTTCGAACGCGATGGCGTGAACCTTTACTGCCGGGTGCCGGTTGCCATGACCAGCGCGGCGCTGGGCGGCTCGATCGAGGTACCGACCATCGACGGCGGTCGTACGCGCGTGCAGATCCCGGCGGGCAGCCAGTCGGGCCGCCAGATGCGCCTGCGCGGCAAGGGCATGCCGGCGCTGCGTGGTGGCGGCACGGGTGACATGTTCATCGAACTGGCCGTGGAAACCCCGGTCAATCTGACCAGCCGCCAAAAGGAACTGCTGCGCGAATTTCAAGAGATCGGGCAGGATAACAGCCCCGAGAGCAAATCGTTCTTCTCGTCGGTGAAATCCTTCTGGGATGGCATGAAAAGCTGATGACAGACCGCGATCAGGGGGCGCTTCGGCGCCCCTTTTTCATACCGGTGCTTTGCAGGTCTTAACACTTTCTTCACCCCGGCGGCGCACCTTGCGTCCATGGTCAACGGTTCTTCCTTTCACGAGGCGCCGCAGCTGTTCGACACCGATGAGGCGGTCGCCGCCCCGGTCCCGGCAGGGCGGCTGCCGTCCTATATCGCCGATCACCGTAAACGGCTGCGCGAACGGTTCAGGGCCGGTGGCGCGGCGGCAATGCCGGATTACGAATTGCTGGAGCTCGTGCTGTTCCGGGCCATCCCGCGCCGCGATGTAAAACCGCTGGCGCGCGCATTGCTGGACCGGTTCGGTGATTTCAACGCGGTGTGCAGCGCGCCGGCCGCACGGCTGCTGGATGTGTCCGGCGTGGGTGACGCGGTGGTGACCGAACTCAAGATTGTCGAGGCCGCGGCGCAGCGCATGGCGCGCGCGCGCGTGATGCAGCGGCAGGTGATTTCCAGTTGGGACGCGGTGCTGGATTACTGCCATACCACCATGGCGCATCGGGAAACCGAACAGTTCAGGGTGCTCTATCTCGATCGCAAGAACGTGCTGATCGCGGATGAGGAACAGGCACGCGGCACCGTCGATCACGTTCCGGTCTATCCGCGCGAGGTGGCGAAACGCGCGCTGGAACTCAATGCCAGCGCATTGATCCTGGTGCACAACCATCCGTCGGGCGATCCCACCCCATCGCAATCCGATATCGACATGACCGCGCGCGTACAGGCTGCCGCCGAAGCATTGGGCCTGACGCTGCACGACCACCTGATCATCGGGCGATCCTGCGAACTCAGCTTCCGGGCTCAGGGCTACCTGTAGGCGACCATCAGATCGCGGAGCTGTGGCCGGCCTGACTCAGGTCATAGGCGTCGAAGGCGCGCGCCACCATCCGGGTCAGCGGCCGTGCAGCGCGCGGTATCGCGAGCCCGTCCCCGGTCACCTCCAGCAGGTTGTCGAACTGACGGTTGGCATCGGCGAACATGGCCTGCAACCTGTTCGGCGCGATCCCGAAATTCTTGGTGATCTCGCCTGTGTCGATACGGAAATCGCACATCAGCGCCTCGATCATCCGCGCCCGCATCCTGTCGTCGCCCGCAAAGGCGTGGCCGCGGGTCGTCGAGAACTGCCCGTCGCGGATCTTGCTGGTATGGGCACCCGTGGCAGGGGCATTCTGGGCATAGCCCTGCGGGAACCGCGAGATCGACGAGGCCCCTACGCCGATCAGCGCGGCGGCGCGGTCGTCGGTATAGCCCTGGAAGTTGCGCCGCAGCCGTCCTTCGCGCCGGGCCACGCTCAGCCCGTCATCGCGCAGCGCGAAATGGTCGATGCCGATTTCGTCGTATTTGTCCCACAGGAACAGCCGCCGCGCGGTTTCGAACAGCGCCAGCCGCTCATCCGGGCGCGGCAGAGTGTCCGATGGAATCAACTGCTGCCGCTTGGCCATCCACGGCACATGCGCATACCCATAGAGCGCGACCCGGTCGGGGCGCAGTGTCAGCAGTTTTTCGACGCTTTGGGCCATCCTGGCAGGGCTCTGGTCGGGCAGGCCGAACAGAATATCGGCGTTCAGACTGCGCACGCCCCGATCCCGGATCATGTCGACCGCGTCGCGGGTGACCTCGTAGCTCTGGATCCGACCGATGGTTTTCTGGATTTCGGGGTCGAAATCCTGCACCCCGATCGACGCCCGGTTCATCCCGGCTGCCGCCAGCGCGTCGAGCCTGGGCCCGTCGATCTCGTTGGGGTCGATCTCGACCGAGAATTCGGCGTCGCGATCAAACGGTGCGACATTGGCGATGGCGCCGGCCAGATCGGTCATCATCGATGGCGACAGCAGCGTCGGTGTCCCGCCGCCCCAGTGCAGACGGGAAAGCGACACGCCATCGGGCAGAAGATCGCCCAGCATCGCGAGTTCGGCCTGCAACGTCTTCAGATAGGCGGCCACCGGAGCTTCCGATTGTGTGCCCTGCGTGCGGCAGGCGCAGAACCAGCAAAGCCTGCGGCAAAACGGCACATGAATATAGAGCGAAATCGCGCTCCCGGCTGATATCTGCCTGATCCAGCTGGAAAATTCCGCCGGTCCCACGTCGTGACCGAAATGGGGGGCGGTCGGGTAGCTGGTATAGCGCGGAACCTTGGCGTCGAACAATCCAAGCCGCGCCAATTGAGTTTTATCAGTCATGAGAATAGGGTTAGGTCCGAACTGCAAAATGCTCCTTGACTTAGGTCAACAGGAAAGCCCGATGAACGCTCCCGCCGCAGCGCCGATGATCAGATGTTCAGACTGCCCGATCCGTCATCGGGCGGTCTGCGCGCGTTGCGATTCCGACGAGCTCGAACAGCTCGAGCGGATCAAGTATTATCGCAGCTTCGAAGCGGGTCAGACGATCATCTGGTCCGGCGACCGGATGGAATTCGTCGGGTCGGTCGTATCGGGGATCGCGTCGCTGACCCAGACCATGGAAGACGGGCGCACGCAGATGGTCGGGTTGCTGCTGCCCAGCGATTTCGTGGGCCGCCCCGGCCGCGAAAGCGCGGCCTATGACGTGGTGGCCACGACCGACATCATGATGTGCTGTTTCCGCCGCAAGCCGTTCGAGCAGCTGATGGCCGAAACGCCGCATGTGGCACACCGGTTGCTGGAAATGACGCTGGATGAGCTCGACGCGGCGCGGGAATGGATGCTGGTGCTGGGCCGCAAGACCGCGCGGGAAAAGATCGCCAGCCTCCTGGGTATCATCGCGCGCCGAAACTCGGTGCTGGCGCCATCCGAATTCCGTGACGGGATCGTGTTCGACCTGCCGCTCACCCGCGAGGCGATGGCCGATTATCTGGGCCTGACGCTGGAGACGGTGAGCCGGCAGATCTCGGCGCTCAAACGCGACGGCGTGATCCACCTGCAGGGCAAGCGCCACGTCACCGTACCCGACATGGCCCGTCTGATGGACGAAGCGGGCGACGACGGAGACGGCGGTTTCCCGATGTGAACAGGCTTGCCGCTGCCGGATTCCCTGTGGCACCATGGGGCAGGTAGCAGGAGAGAGTGATGGGACTAAGTCTGATTGTGATGCTGATCGTCGGCGCGCTCGCCGGGTGGATCGCGGGTCAGCTCATGCGTGGCGGCGGTTTCGGATTGATTGGCAACATGATCGTCGGCATCGTCGGCGCCTTTGTTGCCGGGCTGATCTTTCCGGTGCTGGGCCTCTCGGTGGGCGGAGGGTTCATTTCCGCCCTTGTGCATTCCACCATTGGGGCGGTGATCCTGCTGTTCATCGTCGGGCTGGTCAAGAAAGCCTGACCAGCCCCCGATGCCAACCGGTCAGTGTGCCAGAAACACCGGTACGCTGGCCTGTTCCAGCATGTTGCGGGTCGCGCCGCCCAGAATCGCCTCACGGAACCGCGAATGGCCATAGGCGCCCATTACCACCATATCGGCAGAGATATCGGTGGCGTGGCGGTTCAGCACGTCCGACACGCGCGTCATGGTTTTCGACAGCACGTCGATTTCGCATTTGACCCCGTGCCGCGCCAGCATTTGCGACAGCCGTCCGCCGGGGTCGGACCGTTCCGGCCCGTGGCGCGGCGGGTCGATCACGACCACATGGACACGCTCGGCGTTCCGCAGGAACGGCAGCGCGCGGCGAATTGCCGTCATGGCCTCGGGGCTTTCGTTCCAGGCGGCCAGCACGCATTTTGGGTTGCCCTGCCCCTCATAGTCGTCCGGCACCACCATCACCGGCGCGCGGCCTTCGAACAGCGCCGCCTCGACGATTGCCTCGGTTTCGGCCCCACGGTTTTCGCCATAGGGGCGCGGCGCGATCACCAGGTCGGAAAACCGCGCGTGATACGCCATGTGGCGGCCGATATCCGCGATCTGCGCGACGCCGTCCTCGGCCGACCAGCGCACGTCCGACGATTCGAGGACTTTCTGCGCATGGGCTCGAATCGCCGACGCCTCTTCGTGGGCGCGGGTCAGGGTTTCCTGCAGGATCATGGCGCTGGCCCCTGCATAGTAATACCCGGTCTGGGTGCGATCCACGCCAAGGCACAACGCTTCGGCGTGGGCGTCCTGCGCCCGGGCCAGCGCGATGATCTGTCGCAGAGCGGCGTCGGCGATGGAAGTGTCGGTCAGAACGGTCAGTAGCGATTTGTAAGGCATGTGTCTGTTTCTGTGCGTCATGTGAGCTGAATCCGGGCCCGCCACACTGGCCCCCGGCCTATCCGATGCCTGTCACAGATTGGCTGCATCCGTGTTGACACAGATCAATGCAGGCTTGCTCATATCTGCGCATCTAGCGCACAATTAAAAGACGTACCGCGCGCAGAATTCTGCGCCGACTGCCTTGTTGACGGGATGAAGGGACGCAGAATGTCAAACTATATCAAGCTTATCGCGCTTGGTCTGGTCGCGATCTTCGCGATGATGGCCATCAACTACGCGCGCGATCCGGGGTACATGGTCAACGCGATTGTCATTCTGATCGTCGCGGTCGTCATGTTCATCCGGGTGTTGCGCCGGACCGACGAGCCGGAGACCCCGGTTCCCGCCAATGAATACATGGACGACGTGGTCCGCGCCGGCGTCATCGCCACCGCGTTCTGGGGCGTCATCGGGTTTCTGGCCGGTACGTTCATCGCGTTCCAGCTGGCGTTTCCCGAGCTCAATTTCCAATGGGCTCAGGGTTATGCGAATTTCGGCCGCTTGCGTCCTCTGCATACCAGCGCGGTGATCTTCGCCTTTGGCGGCAACGCCCTGATCGCGACGTCCTTCTACGTGGTGCAGCGCACCTCGGCAGCGCGGTTGTGGGGCGGTAACCTGGCGTGGTTCGTATTCTGGGGTTACCAGCTGTTCATCGTGCTGGCGGCCACCGGTTATCTGTTCGGTTCGACCCAATCCCGTGAATACGCCGAACCCGAATGGCATGTGGACCTGTGGCTGACCATCGTCTGGGTTGCCTACCTGGCGGTGTTCCTCGGCACGATCATCAAGCGGAAAGAGCCGCATATCTATGTGGCCAACTGGTTCTACCTATCCTTCATCGTCACCATCGCAATGCTGCATGTGGTCAATAACCTGGCGATCCCGGTGTCGATCTGGGGCTCGCGGTCGGCCTCGGCCTTCTCGGGCGTGCAGGATGCAATGACCCAATGGTGGTACGGCCATAATGCGGTGGGTTTCTTCCTGACCGCGGGTTTCCTGGCGATGATGTATTATTTCGTGCCGAAACAGGCCGAACGCCCGGTCTACAGCTACAAGCTGTCGATCATCCACTTCTGGGCGCTGATCTTCCTCTACATCTGGGCCGGTCCGCACCACCTGCACTATACCGCGCTGCCCGACTGGGCCAGCACGCTGGGCATGGTGTTCTCGATCGTCCTGTGGATGCCGTCCTGGGGTGGCATGATCAACGGCCTGATGA
>CAYGNB010000075.1:0-2922 GCA_964351135.1 uncultured Rhodobacterales bacterium
AGCGCGCAGAAGAAGCTGTTCTTCAACCTGCGCAAGGCCAAGGCCCGCATCGGCGCGCTCGAAGAAGGCGATTTACGACCCGAGAACGTCAAGCGGATCGCCAACGATCTGGGCGTGTCCGAGGACGAGGTCGTCAACATGAACCGCCGCCTGTCGGGGGGTGACGCGTCGCTGAACGCGACGGTCGGATCCGATGGCGACAGCACCATGCAGTGGCAGGACTGGCTCGAAGACGAGGACGCCGACCAGGCCACCGATTACGAAGAGCGCGACGAACTCGAAGCGCGGCGCGAATTGCTGGCCCTGTCGCTCGAGGTTCTGAACGACCGTGAAAAGGAAATCCTGACCCAGCGACGGCTGTCGGAAACGCCGGTGACGCTCGAGGAACTATCGGGGCAGTTCGGTGTCAGCCGCGAACGGATTCGCCAGATCGAGGTGCGCGCCTTTGAAAAGCTGCAAAAGAAGATGCGCGATCTGGCGCGCGAACGCGGCATGCTGAACAACCGCTGACGGCCATCCCCGTCATGCAGCGCATCGTTCTGCATCTGCCCCGGTCATGGCTGGGGCCGTTCGGCAGCGGTGCGCTGCCTTTTTATGAGCGGCTGGAGCAGGGGCTGCAACGGCTGGGCCACCCGGTCGGGCGGCTGGCGCTGGACCGGGACCGGGTGATGGAGACGGTCGAGGCGGATGACGCGCTGCATATCGTCAATCACGGACGGTTCCGGCATCCGCGCCTGCTGAATGCCGGGATCGCCTATATCTATCCGTTCTGGAACCTCGACCCGCAGGGTATCCGGGCCTTTTCCTCGATTGCAGCCCGGCGGTTCGATCCGTCATCCGTTGATGCCCAGGCCGCGCGGCCGTTCTTTCGCCGCCTGAAACAGCGTATCGTGGGCAAACGCACCTCGCGCTATGACCAGCCGCAAGGCCATGAGGATCTGCCACGGGCCGCCGCCGCCGTGTTCCTGCAATCCGAGGCGCACCGGGTGGTGGGCGAAACCTGCTATCTGGATCGCTGGCAAATGCTGGAAACGGTGCTGGCCAGCTGCAACGCTCCGGTGATTGTGAAACCGCACCCCCGTGACGCGTCAGAGGATACCCGTGCTGGGTTGCGCGATCTTAATGTCCGATTTCCGCAGCTCCGCGTGTCCGAGGGCAATATCCACGATATCATCGCCGCCGCTGACAGGGTGGTGACAATCAATTCGGCCGTCGGGATCGAGGCCTATCTGCATCGAAAAGCGGTGATCCTGTGCGGTCAGGCCGATTTCCACCATGTCGCGCAAACCGCACGGTCGCAGGATGACTTGGCCGTTTTCCTCGCCGAACCGCCACGCAGGCGTGCCTATGACAAGTTCATTTACTGGTATTTCGGGCTGAACTGCCTCAGCACCACCCAAGAGGATCTCGCCGAGCGGTCGCTGGAACGGTTCGCTCAGGCCAGCGGATCGGTGCGGTAGAGCCGGACCTTCAGCCCGCCATGAGGAACCGGTGGTCCGGGCGGCAGCAGGGGCAGGCCGGTCGCTTTGGCCAGTCCGCCCTCGTTGGTGACGATGCCAACACGCCAACCGCTGAACCGTTCCTGCAGAACCTTGCCCAGACTGCCGTGCAGCGCATAGAGCAGTTTGCGGTTGCCGATCCGCCCGCCATAGGGCGGGTTGACGATCACCAGCCCCGGCGGCCCGTCGGGCGGAGCCAGATCGCTGACCGGCTGAGCCGCGAAACGGGTCATTTCGGACACCCCGGCCCGATCGGCGTTGGCTCGGCTGTTCGCGATGGCGCCCGTATCACGGTCATAGCCGTGAAACCGCAGTGGTGTCGTGACGGACCCGGCTGCGGCACGCATCGCCTGCCAGGCCTGATCGTCGAAGCTGGCCAGATGTTCGAAGGCGAAACTGCGCGACCGGCCGGGCGCCAGACCGGCGGCGATCTCGGCGGCCTCGATCACGAACGTGCCCGAGCCGCACATCGGGTCCACCACCGGGAAACCGCCATCATAGCCGCATTGCCGCAGGAACAGCGCGGCAAGGGTTTCGCGCATCGGCGCCTTGCCGACGGCGACCTTGTGGCCGCGTTTGTGCAGGGATGCGCCGGTGCTGTCGATGGAGAAGGTGCAGAGATCATCCTCGATCCGCACCTTGAGGCACAGCGCCGCGTTGCTGTCGATCGGCGCGCCCAGTTCTTCGGCGATCGCTCGTTCGACCCGCTGCGCCGCCGCGCCCGCGTGATAGATGCGCGACTTGCGGCACGTGGCCTCGACCCGCAGCGGCACATCCGGGCGCAGCACGGCGCCCCAGTCGAATTTCCGCGCCCGTTTGTCCAGTTGCGCCAGATGCATCGCGCGGAACCCGCCGAGCCGCACCAATACGCGGGTGGCGCCCCGCAGCATCAGGTTGGCGCGCCAGACCTCAGCCCAGTCGCCACGAATGGAAACGCCGCCCGGCAGCGCCCGCGCGCCGGCAAAACCGAGGCTGCGCGCTTCATCGCACAGCACCGGTTCCAGGCCCGGTTGCACCACCAGAAAGATGTCGAGATCGGGATCGCTCATGCGGGGTGCTTACCGGCAAAGCGCGGCGGATGCGACCCGGATCAGCCCAGCCGCTCGCGCAAGACGCGGATCATGTTTTCGCCCATGACCTTGCGGATCTGTGCCTCGGTCAGCCCGGCATCCATCAGCGCCTGCGTCAGCGCCGCCAGTTCGGAGGTGTCGAACGCGGTTTCGACCGACCCGTCATAGTCCGAGCCAAGCGAAACGTGGTCTTCGCCCACCGTTTCGATTGCCGCGACGATCATGCGGGCCACATTGGCGGGCGTGGGCGTGTCGCAGACGACGTCGGCCCAGTATCCCATGCCGATCACGCCGCCGGTGGCTGCGATCTGCCGCATCAGATCGTCGGGATAGTTGCGTTTGACCGGGCAATG
>CAYGNB010000075.1:3022-11044 GCA_964351135.1 uncultured Rhodobacterales bacterium
GTGACGGCGGTAAAGACCTGCACCGCCACGTTGCCTTCGATCAGCCGGGGCACGTCGACCTGACCGCGCGTGCCACGCCTGGACAGGTCGCGGCTCCACAGCAGCGGGTCGGCATGCCAGTCGCCGATGATCAGTGTTTCGTGCAGCGCGGCGGCTTTATCAGAGACCGGCCAGGGGTCGTGTTCGATCACGTTGTTCGAGGTATCTTCGACATAGGGCGGCAACACAAAGAAAAACACCGCCGCACCCGCAACCAGTGCCAGCAGCAGGATCCGACCCAGCCATTTTCCAAACCTGCGCATCGCGTGCTTTCTCCAATCTTCCCGACCAAAGGCATATCCCGGTGCTTGCTCCGTTCAAAGCCTGACGTGGCGGCTCTTGGCGCCGCGTTGCGGTACGATTAGGATTGATGTGAGGAGATATGCAGATGGCCAGTGGATGGGCGCGCGATGGCGCGGTAAGCGAACAGATCGAAGCGTCGATCAGCGACGAACTCGCGCGCATGAAGGCCCGGCGCGCGCCGGTCGGCGAGAGCCTGATTCATTGCGCCGATTGCGAAGAACCGATCCCCGAGGCACGGCGGCAGGCGATTCCCGGCGTGAAGCTGTGCATCGATTGCCAGCAGGATCGGGACCGCGCCCACAAACCACGCGGCGGCATCAACCGCCGCGGCAGCAAGGACAGCCAACTGAAATAGCGCCGGGCGGTGCCGGTCGAGCATGCGACCGCGGCGATCATCGCGTCGGAGAAAACCTGTTCCGCCCCCGGTGCTCCGCACACCGCGTGCCTCTCCGCCAGACAGGGTAGGTGTCAGTGTCGCGCGAAATACTGCACGATCAAATCGGCGATGATCTCGGGCTGTTCCGAACTCAGCGCGTGGCTGGCAAAGGGAATTTCGGCATAGCTGACCTGATCGCCCAGATCTTTCTTCAGCGGTCGGCCGGCCAGATCGGGCGGTGCGATGAAATCTTCGGCCGCCTGAATCAGCAGAAACGGCTTGCCGCCGGCTTTCTTAAAGAAATCGCCGCTGATCATGGTCGCGGCGAGAATCTGGGCCTGCGCAAGTTTGGGGTACCATCCGCTCAGCCAGACCGACGGATCGTTGCCCTTGGCGAAAAAGGCGCAGCCGATCGCTTCGAGCCGCTCGGCGTCTTCTAACTTGAGATTGATCGAACTGGTCAGGCATCCGATCTGCTCCTTGGTCATCGTGAAGTTCCCGCCGGAGGCCATCAAAACCAGATGATCCACATAGTCGGGGAACAGGGTGGCAAAGGTTCGCGATAGCCGGTTGCCGAAAGCATGGCCGATCATGTTCACTTTGGTAATGCCGAGCTGGTCGAAACTGTTCTTTAGATCATGGGCCAGCAGGCTCATGCTCATGTTCTGCGGGGTCAGGTCGCCGCTGCTCTTGCCGATGCCGCGCGGCTGTACCAGCACCACGCGATAGCCGGCTTCGACGAGGCGCGTCACCAGCGTTGATTTGTAGTCCTCGGTATAATCCTCGACCCCCCGTCCCAGCGACGGCACGAAGGTTACATAGTCGCCTTCATTGGCCGAGGTTCCGAACACCCGGACATGGTTGGCGGCGTTGCCGTGCTCGACCACCTGATCCAGCAGCAGATAGTCATAAGCCGTCTTCGCTGTGTCGGCTGCTGCAGCGGCAGCCAGTAGCACCGCCAAGGCGGCGGCGGTGAATCGTGTTGTCCAGTTCATGAGGCTCTCCCGAGAACATGGGGTGATCCGCGCAGTGTAGGTCCGGTCGCCCTCGCGTTGCAACTGCAGGGCCGGCGGTTAGCTCCTGTCCGCAGCCCGCGCGCGCCGCCGCCACCAGCGGCGGAACAGCTGCACGTCCATCGCCGCCACCATTATCCCCAGCGGGATCATCCAGAACCCGAGAACAGGCAGGAACCCGAAGATCCCGCCGACGATCAGCAGAAGGCCCACGAAAATACGCAGACCCCGCGGGACGTTGCGGCGGATGCGGGCAAGCAGCGGGCGCATCTTGTTGCGGGCCCGGGTCCAGAGTTCATTCACCTGCCCGCAGCCCCAGTCGCATGATATGCTGCGGCCCCGCATCCCCGTGTGGCCAGATTTCGCCGGTATCCTCGAAACCCGTGGCGCGGTAGACCGCGAGCGCGGCCGGATTGGCCAGATTCACGGTCAGCATCACCGACGCGAACTCGGGATAGCGGTCGGCCAGATAGCGGCGCAGTGCGGACATGGCGGCCTTGCCGACGCCCTTTCCCTGCATCGCCGCGTCGACAATCACGGCACGCAGGCCCAGATCGAGAGGTCCGGCAAACGGGTATGAGCAGCCATAGGCACGGTCGATCTTGAAGATTCCGACCGGGGTCTCATCCTTGCGGATTTCGTGAAGGTCAAAGCGTTCCGGCGGTTCGGTCAGCGCCTCTGCCACGGTTCCCGCGAAACGGAACTGGTCGGGTCGGGCTGCGATATGAGCGACCCGGCCCGTGTCCTTGCGGTCCAACGGTGCGAGGGTGATCACCCCTCCATCGCCTCCAGTTCGTCGATCAGCCCGGAAATCATCGACAGCCCCTTGTCCCAGAAGGCCGGATCGGTGGCATCGAGACCAAAGGGCGCCAGAAGCTCCTTGTGATGTTTCGACCCGCCCGCCTTGAGCATGTCGAAATACTTGTCCTCGAACCCCGTGCCCCCTTCGGCGTAGACGGCGTAGAGCGCGTTCACCAGCCCGTCGCCAAAGGCATAGGCATAGACGTAGAACGGCGAATGGATGAAATGCGGGATGTACGACCAGAAGGTTTCATACCCGTCCATGAAATCGAATGCGGGGCCAAGGCTTTCGGCCTGTACGCTCATCCACAGCGCGTTGATGTCGTCGGGGGTCAGTTCGCCGCCCCGGCGCGCCTCGTGCAGCTTGCATTCGAAATCGTAGAACGCGATCTGGCGCACCACGGTGTTGATCATGTCCTCGACCTTGCCGGCCAGCAGCACCTTGCGGCTCTCGGCGGTCGTGGCTCCGTCGAGCATCTTGCGGAAGGTGAGCATCTCGCCAAAGACCGAGGCGGTTTCGGCCAGGGTCAGCGGTGTCGATGACAGCAATTCGCCCTGATCGGCGGCCAGCACCTGATGGACGCCGTGGCCCAGTTCATGGGCCAGCGTCATCACGTCGCGCGGTTTTCCCAGATAGTTGAGCATCACATAGGGGTGCACGTCCGTTACCGTGGGGTGGGCGAATGCACCCGGCGCCTTGCCCGGTTTGACGCCCGCGTCGATCCAGCCCCGCGCAAAGAAGGGGGCGGCCAGTTCGCCCATGCGCGGGTCAAAGGCATTATAGGCCTCCATCACCGTGCGCTGTGCATCGTCCCAGCCGATCACACGGCTGTCTTCCATCGGCAGCGGTGCGTTGCGGTCCCAGATCTGCATCCGGTCCAGCCCCAGCCATTTCCGCTTGAGCTCGTAATAGCGGTGCGACAGTCGGGGATAAGCGGCAACGACCGCCTCGCGCAGCGCCTCGACCACCTCGGGCTCGACATCGTTGGACAGATGTCGGCCGGTCTGCGCTGTCGGCATTCCGCGCCAGCGGTCGACGATTTCCTTTTCCTTGGCCTGCGTGTTGTGGACACGGGCAAAGGTTTTGATGTTGGCTTGAAACACGCGGGCCAGTTCGCGGGCGGCGGCCTCGCGCGTGTCGCGGTCCTGCTCGGTCAGCAGGTTCAGGGTGCCCTCTATGTTGCGGTTTTTCCCCGCGACTTCGAATTCCAGCCCGGCGATGGTTTCGTCGAACAGCTTTTCCCACGCATCGCCCACAATGCCCAGGTCGTGCAGGAATTTCTCCAGTTCGTCCGACAACTGATAGGGTTTCATCGCGCGAATCCGGCGGAACACGGGGGCATAGCGGGCCAGACCGGCATCGGCAGCCAGCAGCGCATCGAGCCGGTCGTCGTCGATCCGGTTCAATTCGAGCGTGAAAAACACCAGCGGCGTGGTGAAATTGGTCACTTTTTCCTGGCAATCGGACAGAAACTTGGCCCGCGCCGCATCGGTGGTCTGTTGGTAGTAACGCAGCCCGGCAAAGGACATGATCCGCCCGGCCACCGCGCTGATCTTTTCGTTCCGGCGCACGCAGTCCAGCAGGGCGGCGGCGTCGAGCTCTGCCAGCTTGCCTTCATAATCTGCGGCAAAGGCGGCGCATTCGGCTTCCAGCCATTCGAGGTCACGCGCCAGTTCGGGCGCATCCTCGGCAGTGTAGAGGTCGCTCAGGTCCCATTCGGGCAGGTTGCCCAGCCCTTCGGTTCCGGGGGTGGCATTGGCATCACGAAGGGGGAAGGGTCGGGGGATCATGCTGGCCTCGCTCGTTGCTTCCGCCCACATCTATGGTTGCCGGGGGGCGGGTGCAAGCGACGGGCGCTCAGGCGCTGCGAGCGGTATCGACCGGCTGTTCGCTGTTCAGGAAATGATCGGTCAGCCGGGCAAAGACCTCGGTCCGGATCGACGGCGCTTCCATCATCACCTCGTGTTCGGCACCGGGGACGATCACCAGTTCGGCACCGGGCCAGGACGCGACGCGCGCCCGCACGCCATCGCAGTCGATGATGCGTTCGTTTTCACCCAGCAGTGTCAGGCTGGGCAGGTTCGGTGCGGGGCGGCGATGCAGTTCGCGGATTTCCGCCAGCGCCTCGCGCAGCCAGATCAGGCTGGGTCCGCCCAGCGCCAGTTCGGGGTGCGCGGCCAGCTGGCGCTGCATCATCTCGAACATTTCGCGATCCGTGGTCAGGGTATTGTCGTCGAACGGCCGTGCCTGGACATAGGACTCTGGCGTCGTACCCGGGGGCAGGCGCAGGCCTTGGCCGATCCTTGGCGCGAGCCTTGCCAGGGCGCGGCCCAGCGGGCGCACCAGCGGCGACATGTAGATGCCCCACATCGGACCCGTAAAGGCGCAGGATTGAAACGGGGCACCGTCCATCGCCGCACGCAGGCCGATCGCGCCGCCCATGGAATGGCCCAGCAGATGCCAGGGTCGGGGCAGGTCGAGTATCCGCGCCAGATCCAGCACCACCTCGACGTCTTTCTGATAGTCGGTGAAGCGGTCGACATGGCCCAGGCGGCGGTCGTCGGCCAGCCTGTCGGCGATGCCCTGACCGCGCCAGTCCACGGCCATTGTCGCCAGACCGGCGGCGGCGAATTCACCTGCCGCCTGGCCGTATTTTTCGATATATTCGGTGCGCCCGGGAAACAGCAGGACGGTTCCGCGATCGCTACCCTCGGGCCGCCAGTGGCCCGCCCGGATCCGTACGCCGTCCGATGCCGTCAGCCAATGGGCCGAACCGCCGGCCGGCCCGCCATCAACGTCATCGAAGAAAGGGGCCGCAACCGGCATCATGGTCAGGCCAGTACCGAAGCCAGTTTCATCGCCAGCCCCATGTCGCCGTCGATGGTCAGTTTGCCGGACATGAAAGCACCGGTCGGGTTCAGTTCCCCGGTAAAGATGGAATGAAACGTGTCGGCATCCGCGGTCATGGTCACGTCGGCCTCTTCGTCGCCGATCCGCGCACCGTTGTCGTCGAGCATGATCGCACCGACCCCGTCGATGGCGAATTTGGCGCTGCCGCCAAGATCCGCACCTGCTGCCTTGTTGCCGAGTTCGGCAACCGCCTGTTCCAGAATATCGCTCATATCCATCCTCGCTGATACGTGACGCACGCCCTCTGGTATCGGGGCGGCGCCTTGCTACAATGATATCGTTATGAGCGTTGTACACTCTGATCTCAAACTTATCGTTGCGGCAATCGTCGCCATAGTCATGTTTTCCATACCTTGGCAGGGCGGCCTGTCGGCGCAGGAAAGCGATTCCCGCGATCAGGCCGCATTGCTGGCGGAACTGGCCGATGCGGACGCGGATGCAGCCGCGCGGATCGAAAAGCAGTTGCAGGCCTTGTGGGATCAGAGCGGGTCCGCCGCGATGGACCTGCTGCTGAAACGCGGCCGTGACGCGCTGGAAACCGATGACACCGCCACCGCCATCGAACATCTGACCGCGCTGACCGACCACGCGCCCGGTTTCGCCGAAGGCTGGCATACCCGTGCTTCGGCCTATTTCGAAGCTGGTCTGATCGGCCCCGCGCTGGCGGATCTGGAACGCGCGCTGGCGCTGAACCCGTCGAACTACAATGCCATCTACGGTCTTGGCACGGTGTTCGAATATCTGGGCGACACCGATAGCGCCTGGGAGGCTTATTCGCGCGCGCGGGCTATACATCCCCATCACGAAGACGTAGCAGAGGCACTTGAACGGCTACGGCCGCAGGTGAAGGGCAAGGCGCTCTAGGCAGCGTCTTGAAGCACAGGGCAGGAGGCGGAATTGGCTTCTTCGCGCATCGTGGCCGTGCTGGGTCCGACCAATACCGGCAAGACGCATTATGCGATCGAACGGATGCTGGGTCATCGCACCGGGATGATCGGGCTGCCGCTGCGCCTGCTCGCGCGCGAGGTCTATGACCGAATCGTCGGCGCGCGCGGGCCTTCCGTGGTTGCGCTGATCACGGGCGAAGAACGCATCGTGCCGCCGCGCGCGCAGTACTGGGTCTGCACGGTCGAGGCGATGCCCGAGGGCATGGGGTGCGATTTCCTGGCGGTGGACGAAATCCAGCTTTGTGCCGATCCCGAACGCGGCCATGTCTTTACCGACCGGCTGTTGCGCGCGCGCGGCGTGCACGAAACCCTTTTCATGGGGTCGGACACGATGCGCGGGCCGATTGCGGCTCTGGTGCCCGAGGCCCAATTCATGCGTCGGGAACGGATGTCGCAGCTGGTTTACGCCGGCGCGAAAAAGATCAGCCGGATGCCCGCGCGGTCGGCCATCGTCGGGTTCTCGGTGGAAAACGTCTATGCCATCGCCGAGCTGATCCGCCGGCAGAAAGGCGGCGCGGCCGTGGTCATGGGCGCGCTGAGCCCGCGCACCCGAAACGCGCAGGTGGCGATGTATCAGGCGGGCGAGGTCGATTACCTCGTTGCGACGGATGCCATCGGCATGGGGCTCAACCTCGATATCGACCACGTGGCCTTTTCCGGCCTGTCGAAATTCGACGGGCGCCGGATGCGGCCACTGGCGCCGAACGAACTGGCGCAGATCGCCGGGCGGGCCGGGCGCGGCATGTCGGACGGCACCTTTGGCGTGACCGGCGAGGCGCGGCCGCTGGACGACGGTGTTGCGCAGGCCATCATGGATCATCGGTTCACACCGCTGAAGCGCCTCAACTGGCGCAATGCCGCCCTGCGGTTCGGGTCGGCCGACGCGCTGATCGGGTCGCTCGAAACCGCGCCCGACTCCGAAACGCTCATGCGCGCCCGCGAAGCCGACGATCTGAGGGCGCTCAAGACGCTGGTGCAGCAGGACAGGGTGCGTGACCGTGCCATCGACGGGCCGTCGGTCCGGCTTTTGTGGGATGTGTGCCGGGTGCCCGATTTCCGGGGGCTGGGGGCGAGCGACCATGCGGCGTTGCTGGAGCGGCTATACGATCACCTGCACGAACGCGGCGAGGTGCCGGACGACTGGCTGGCGCGCCAGATCCGCCGTATCGACCGCACCGATGGCGACATCGACACGCTCAGCCGCCGGCTCGCGTTCATCCGGACGTGGACCTATGTGGCACAACGGCGCGGCTGGACGAGCGACGAAACCCATTGGCGCGGCGAAACCCGCGCTGTAGAAGACAGGCTGTCGGATGCGCTGCACGCGGCGCTGACGCAGAGATTCGTGGACCGGCGCACATCCGTGCTGCTGCGCCGGCTCAAGCAGAAGGAGGCCCTCTTGGCCGAAGTGAACGATCAGGGTGACGTGACCGTCGAAGGGCAATTCGTCGGGCGTCTCGAAGGCTTCCGGTTCAGTGCGGACAAGTCCGCCGAAGGGGCCGAGGCGAAGGCGGTGAAATCCGCCGCGCTTCAGGCGTTGGCGCCGCAATTCCATTTGCGTGCGGACCGGTTCTACAACGCGCCCGATACCGAGATCGACTTTACCGATCAGGGCGGGCTGATGTGGGGCGA
>CAYGNB010000076.1:0-10959 GCA_964351135.1 uncultured Rhodobacterales bacterium
CGATTTCGATCACAACTGTCAGAATGTCGCCCTTCTTCATCGCGCGGCGATCACCCAGCAGCGATTGCTGTCCCCCGCTCCACAGCGACGACCGGTCCACGGCACGGTGCGGCTGCGCATGCATCGGCAGACCCGGCCAGAGCATGGCGACATGTTCGGGCGTTTGCTGGTTGGCGGAAAAACTGGGTGGCTTCCCAAGATGATCCATGCGCCCGCATGCAGAAACGACCAGCGTGGCGATCAGAAGTGTTGTCGTCTTTTTCATCATTCCACCTCGATGGATCCGTCGGCTGTAACCCGCCCGAATACTGTCGTGCGCGAGGTCAGATTCATGACCCGCAATATTTCCCCCTCGGCGCCGCGTCCCAGCGCCCGCCCTTCGGCCACAATCCGCAGCCCGCCGCGCAGAAAGACCAGCGGAACGATTTCGTTGCGTCCGACGATTGCGGGTTCAGCAGTATGCCCGGCCAGGATCGGCCGGCCGGCATAGAGGGTGGTCCGCGCCTCGCGCCCGATCACGCGGTCCGGATCACCCTCAGCCCCGGCAACGGTTTCGGGCGCGACCCGGATATCGGCCGGCCCAATGATTTCCTTGGCCCGGATTGTCCGCACCGGAACGACCGTGTCGGCGACCGCCGGCAACGCGGCAAGGATCAGAATAGCAACCAGCCTCTTCATCACCGGACCTGCGTGGTGGCTGCCATCATCTGGTCAGCTGCGGAAATGACCTTGGCATTCATCTCGTAACCGCGCTGAGCCTCGATCAACTCGGTCACTTCGCGCACAGCATCGACCGAGCTGTTCTCGAGATATCCCTGTCGCAGCGTCCCCAGCCCGTCCTCGCCGGGCGTCGCGGACAAAGGCGGCCCCGAAGCTTCGGTCTCACGAAAGAGATTGCCGCCCAGCGCCTCGAGCCCCTTGGCGTTGCTGAACCCCGACAGGGTCAACTGGCCAAGGGATTCCCCTTCTGCGCTATCCGAAAAATAGGCGAAAACTTCGCCGTCGCCGTTGATCGAAATGCTGTTCGCATCGGACGGGATAACGATCTCGGGTGCGATGGCAAAGCCCTCGGATGTGACGATCACGCCATCGGCGGATCGTTTCAGGCTGCCATCACGGGTATAGGCCGACTCTCCCGAGGGCAGCAGAACCTCAAGATACCCCACGCCTTCGATCGCGATATCGAGATCGTTGCCCGTCGCGCTCAACGCCCCCTGCTCAAGATGCACGGTCACCGCTGCGGGGCGGACGCCCAATCCGATCTGGACCCCCGTCGGCAGCAGGGTGCCGTCGCTCGCGCTGATCGTTCCCGCCCGCGATGCCTGCTGATAATGCAGATCGGCGAATTCGGCACGGCGGGCGTTGTAACCGGTCGTGTTCATATTCGCGAGGTTGTTCGAGATGGTTTCGACCCGCAATTGCTGGGCCAGCATCCCGGTGGCGGCGATTTTCAGTGCGCGCATGATATCCTCCTGTTCAGATCGTCACCGGACAAAGACCTTGACCGCCTGGCGGATCCGTTCGTCCTCGGCATTCAAAAAACTCTGCCCCAGTTCATAACCACGCTGGATCTCGACCATCCGCGCCACTTGCAGGATCGGATTGACGTTTGACCCTTCCAGAAATCCCTGGAGCAATCTGATATTGTCCGCAGGTTCGGTGCCGCCATCGGCCCTGAATTTGACGCCGTCCTCACGGATCAGCCCCATCGGATCGCCGGGAACCACGATCCCGATCTGGCCGATCGTGCCGTCCTGATTGCTGATGGTCCCATCAGAGGCGATACGCAGGCCGGTGCTGTCCGGCGGCACGATGATTGGCGCACCACCGGCGTCCAGAACCCGATGGCCATCGGCGTTGACGAGTTCGCCGAACGCATTGGGAGAGAAGTTACCCGCCCGGGTCAGCCGCTCACCACCCGGTGTTTCGAGCAGGAAATACCCGTCGCCTTCGATTGCGAGGTCGAACGTCCCGCCGGTCTCAGTCAGAGCTCCTTGCGCCCGCGACGTATTGCGAACATTCGCTTCGGCCATCGACAGCGACGACCGGCCATCCCCGGCATCGACATATTCCGAGAACACCAGACCCTCCTGGCGATACCCGGTGGTCGCCGCGTTGGCGATGTTGTTGGCGACGACGCGCATTTCGTCGATCAGGCCCGATTGGCGCGACAGGACCACATATCCGGCGTTTTCCATCAGGTGCCCCCCGCGATGGCCGGGATGACGTGACCGTCGAAAAACGCCAGCAGCATCTGCGTCATGTAGCCCATGGTCGCCCAGAACACGATCACGATCGCCGCGAGCTTGGGCACGAAAGTCAGCGTCATTTCCTGGATCGACGTCAGGGCCTGAAACAGGCCGATCACCAGCCCGGTGACGAGCGCAACCGTCAGCACCGGGGTCGACATCATCACCGCCGACCACATCCCCTGGCGCAGGGTGTCATAGAACAGACCTTCGCTCAGCATGTTACACCGGCATCCGCAGGATTTCCTGATAGGCTTCGACCACCTTGTTGCGGACCGTCACCACGGTTTCGACCGCCAGTTCAGTCTGGGCCAGCGCCAGCACCAGCGAGTGCGGGTCCGCATCGCCCGTCATCGACTGCATCGCCTGGGTTTCGCCCCGCGCCATGGTCGCGGCGAAATCCTGCGCCATGGCAGACGCGAGACCGAACGACGATGAGGACTGGCCGCCGGGTTCGGTGGCCGGGCGCGCCGACGCATAATGCCTGGCGGCGGAAAGGCTGCTGACGTCCATTCTGGAACTCCTTATTTGCGCAGAAGTTCGAGCAGCGACGACGACATCTGCCGGGTCTGGTCGAACATCTTGAGATTGGCTTCGTAAGATCGCTGTGCTTCTCGCGCGTCGGCGATCTCGATCATAAGTTTCACATTAGAGCCCGAATAATGACCGGTCTCGTCGGCGAGCGGATGCGACGGGTCGAAATGGCGCGCCAGTTCGGACCGATCCAGCCGCACCCGGCCCACCGAAACACTGTCGGTGCCGTCCTTCGCGGCGGTTTCGAACGCCACCAGCTTGCGCCGATAGCCCGGCGTATCCGCGTTCGAGATATTCTCGGACAGGTGCCGTAACCGTGTCGCCTGCGCCTGCAGCGCGCTCGCGCTCACCCCAAGGGCTTTGGAAAACTCGTTCATGATCGCCCCCCGGACCTACCCGCGCCCGAGGCTGGTGCGCAGGATGTTCAGGGACGACCGGTAGATGGCAACGGCGCGATCGTGCTCGCGCTTGGCCTCGACCGATTTCATCATCTCCTGCTCTACGGAAACCGTGTTTTCATTCGGATCTTCGGCGGTCGACGACGCCTGCTGCGCTAGCGCGGGGACGGACCGCTCAGATCCATGCAGGTGACCCGCCCGGCTCGACCGCATGCCCGCACCCATGCCTGCATCGGTCAGATGATCACGAAATGTTCCGACATCGCGCGCCTTGTATCCGGGCGTATCCGCGTTTGCGATGTTCGCGGCGATCACCGCCTGACGTCGGGCGGCGTGTGCGGCCTGCGCGCCAGCGGTTCTGAATATGTTCAAATCGGCATGCATCGGGGTTCTTCCTCGATCGGTTTCAATCAAGGCTTAACCCCGATTCGTTTAGAAACGGTTTTCAGAAAAGGACGGGATATTCTTTATGAACGCGGGCTTCGATCTTCTCGCTCAACGGATCTCTGAACTGAGTCTGGGTAAATCCGCCGGGCGCGTGTCCTCGGTTCGGGGGGGAACAATCGGCCTCGCGGGTCTGGCGGACCATGTCGGTGTCGGCGACCGCATTCGGATTCGCAGGCATTCGGGGCCACCGCTGGACGGGACGGTGATCCGGATAGACGACGGCCATGTGAACATCCTTCCCGATGGTGGCACCGATGCTGTCGCAATCGGCGATGTGGCCATCCGGCTGGACAGGCGGGCCTTTGCGCCGGGCGATCACTGGATCGGCCGGATCATCGATTCCGACGGGGCGCCACTCGATGATCTGCCCCTGTTTCGCGCGGGTCCCTCGCGCCCGCTCGAGGCTGCGCCGCCCCCAGCCGCGAGCCGGGCCGCGCTGGGTGACCGGCTGTCAACCGGGCTCGCAGTGTTCAACACGCTCCTGCCCATTGCATCGGGTCAACGCATGGGGCTGTTCGCGGGCTCCGGGGTCGGGAAATCGACGCTTCTGGGTCAGTTGGCACGAGGCATGGCCGCCGATATCGTGGTCGTCGCCCTGATCGGCGAACGCGGGCGCGAAGTGAACGACTTCATCCGGCATACGCTGGGGCACGAAGGGTTACAGCGGTCGGTCATTATCGCCGAGACGTCGGACCGGCCCGCCACGTCGCGCCGGCGCTGTGCCTGGGCGGCGATGGCCGTGGCCGAACATTTCCGCGATCAGGGCCGGAATGTCCTTCTTCTGGTCGATTCCGTGACCCGCTTTGCCGAGGCGCACCGCGAGATCGCCACCGCATCGGACGAATTGCCCGCGTTGCGGGGCTATCCGCCATCGCTGGTTCCCCTGATTACCGCGCTGTGCGAACGCGCGGGGCCAGGTCCGGAAGGCACTGGAACGATCACCGCCGTGTTCAGCGTTCTGGTGGCCGGGTCGGATATGGACGAACCGGTCGCGGATATCCTGCGCGGCGTTCTGGACGGGCATGTGGTGCTGGATCGCACAATCGCCGAACGCGGGCGGTTTCCGGCGGTCGATGTGGGGCGGTCGGTGTCACGATGCCTGCCCGATGCGGCAACAGACGAGGAAAACCAGATGATCGGACAGGTGCGCCGCCTGCTCGGCCTTTATGAACGGTCGGAAACCATGATCCGTGCGGGCCTCTACAGCGAAGGCATCGACCAGGAGCTCGACGAGGCGGTTCGCCTCTGGCCGGATCTCGACGCCTTCTTTTCACGTCAGGAAACCGGCAGCATCAGCGACAGTTTCAACCGGCTCGGAGTAATCCTGCGCCGGATGCGCAACCGGCCCGATGCGCATCCCGGCTGACGTCTGCCGACCTGTTCGCGCGGGGCCGCACCGAAACCCGTGACCGACCGGTTACTCCAGAAACCCCGCGAGATCCTCAACCGCAACAACATGGCAATAGATCATGTTGATGATTTCCAGTTCACGCCGGTGCAGATCGTCTGTCGCCGCCGCGCAGGCATCATGGACCACCAGCACCTCAAAGCTTTCGTCGGCGAGGGAACGGACGGTCGAACTGACGCATTGGTCGGTGAAGATGCCCGCCACGATCACATGCGTGATGCCGATATTGTGCAGCATCAGGCGCAGGTTGGTCCCCGTCAACGCACTGTCCGTGGTCTTGGTCACGACGATCTCGTCCCCCTTGGGTTCGAGCGCGTCGACGATCTGGCTGTCCGCGCGACCCTTCGGGAGCAGGAGGTAGTTGAAGCCCGGTTTTTTCTGGCTGAGCGAGCGGTCGCGCCCATCCTCGGTCTGGCAGGCGATGCGGGCGAACATGACCTCCAGCCCCTCGCGCCGCGCCCAGTCAAGCAGCCGCGCCGTGTTGGGAATCACCGTTCCGTTCATTCGGTCAAAGAACGGCTGCCAGCGGCTTGCCTCCGCCGGATCGTCTGGAGGCTCGAGATAGGTGTTCTGGATGTCGATGACCAAGAGCGCCGTCTTACGGCGGTCGAGAACGATATCCGCCGGGTCCTCGGCCGTCTCGTAGTAGAAGCTGCGAAAGGATTTCTTCCAGTCGCTCATGTCGGTCTCCCCCGGCGTTCAGGCGCCGATACTGTTCATATAGGCCTGCCCCAACCGCGCGGTGGTCGCGGCAAAACCGGGCGCGAGCGCCTGTGGCTCGGGCGCTTCGATATGACTGCCGATCCACGCCAGCAGCGCCATCCGGCGGAGCATCACAAAGGTGTCGATCTCGGCTTCTTCCTCGGCGCTCAGGTCGCGCACCGAACGATACCCCCGGACCCATGCGGCCTTCAGTTCCGGGATACGCGGATCGTCCTCGATGAAGCTGATGGTGGCAGCAAAATCGTAGAGGAACCAGCCCCAGCCGCAATCGTCGAAATCGATCAGCCGTGTGCCGACCGGGTCGATCAGAAGGTTCGCCAGCCGCATATCGGCATGGATCAGGTTGAACCGGTCGGGGGCCTTGCCAAAAGTATCCAGCCGATTGCAGATGGTCTGCTCGACCCGCTCCAGCACCTCGGCAACCTCCGGCGTCACTTCGGGTGCATCACGCCAATTGCCCCAGGTCGGTGTCGGGCCGAACACGGCATTTTCGTCCCAGGTCAGGCGTTCGAACCGGTCGGGTTTGGGCCAGGTCAGCACATGGGCATGGCAGCGGGCAGCGATCGCGCCGAGTTCCTCGAACCCGTCGGTCATGTCACCGCTTTCGTCCGGCGCGACGCCCTCGACGAAATGGAACAGCACCATGTATCGCGGCGCGTCCAGCCCGTCGGCATGCCCTTGCTGGATCGGATCGCCGTTCTTCCCGATATAGTAGCCGGGCGTCGTGACCACACCTGCCTCATCCAGCGCCTGCAGCCACGCCAGTTCGCATTCGATGGCCCGGTGGGTGTGATAATCCTCGCGATGGATGCGCAGCACCGATTTGTAACCGCCCGGCGCCTCGACGAGGTAGGTCGCGTTCTCCGAGACGTTGATCAGGCGCGCCCTGGCCCCTTCGGGCATATCCCACAGCGACAACGACGACTGGGCCAGTTCGTCGAGATGACCCAGCAGTTTTTCCAGCGGCATGTCAGATCCGGACATCGCAGACTCCCCGCAACTGTCAAATTTCCTGAATCGCTTCCAGCGATTCAGGAATGATCTGGCCGCCATCCACGACGATCTGCTGGCCGGTGATGTAACCGGCCTCGTCCGACGCAAAAAACAGGGCGGCATTGCCGATATCCTCGACATCGCCGAGACGCTTCAGCGGGATCGACGCGGCCATCGTGTCCAGATAGTCCTGACCGAGATCCTGAAGACCCTCGGTATAGATATTGCCCGGCATCACCGCGTTGATCGTCGTATTGTAGCGCGACAGTTCCATCGCCGCCGTCTTCAGAAACCCAAGCTGGCCTGCCTTGGACGCGCCGTAATGCGACCAGCCGGGATAGCCCGTGACCGGCCCCGTGATCGACGAGGTCAGCACCACCCGGCCCTTGCCCGCCTTTTCGAAATGCGGGATCGCGGCTTTCACGCACAGGAAGGACGAGCGCAGGTTGGTGGCCATCACCTGGTCCCACTCGGCCGGGTCCATATCCACCATCTTGGTCTGCGGGAAAGCGCCGGCATTGGCGCAGACCACATCCAGCCCGCCCTGCGCGGCGGCGGTGCTGTCGACCATGTTCCTGACGGAATCCCAGTCCGCGACGTCGCAGATCTCGTACCGGACGTCACCTTCGATTTCAGCGGCCGCGGCCTTCAGGTCGGCCTCGTGCCGCGCCGCGATGGTGACCCTGGCGCCCTGACGGGCAAATACGGTGGCGATGCCCCGGCCGATCCCCTTGGACCCGCCGGTGACGATGACGCTTTTTCCCTTGAGTGACGTAAGCATGATGACCTCCCAATTTCGTGCTTGTGTACTTGTATGTTCAGTTCTGCGCGGCGCGGGCTTCCCTGTTGACGCGAACCAGCCAGGCGACGGCAAAGACGGCGAGGATCAGCAGGAACGACCCCACCACCGACATCACGCCCAGTGTCGGCACCAGCGGCGAGTAGCCCGATACCATCTTGGCGTAGAGCCATTCGGGCAGCGTCGAATCCGCGCCGGTGGTGAACAGCGACAGCGGAAAATTCCCCCAGCTCAACAGAAAGGCGAACAGCCCCGCCGAGAGCAGGCCCGGCATCAGCAGCGGCAGGGTGATTTCGCGCAGGATCGTCCAGGTCCCCGCCCCCATGTCGCGCGCCGCCTCCTCCAGTGCCGGGTCAAAGCTGTAGGCGCGGATCGAAACGATCAGCGTCGCGATCGGCGCGATCCAGACGAGATGCGCGACAACGGCGGTCTTCCAGCTGGGGATCACGCCGAGCGAATTGAACCACATCAGCAACGCCAGCCCGAGCACGGTCTGCGGAAAGAAGATCGGCAGCAGGATCAGCTTCTGGAACGTATTCCGATAGCGCCAGTCGTAACGGGCAAAGGCCAGCGCCCCGAAGAACCCGACCACCACCGAAATCACCGTGACCAGTACGGCGACCGACAGCGACGTCGTCAGAAGATCGCGCACAGTGCTGCTTTGCAGCGCCTCGGCATACCACTTGGTCGAGTAACGCTTGATCGGAAAGCTCAGATAGCGTGCCTGCGAAACCGAGGCGAAACCGACCGAAACCAGCGGCAGATAGAGGAAGGCGATGACCAGCAGACCGTAGACATAAAGAACGATCCGCGTCGAACGGCTGGTCGGCATCAGCGCTTCCTCCCCATGATCGCGTCCAGATCGACCTTGGAGACCCCGAACAACGCCAGGCCGCCGATGATGACGATCAGGATCATCGACAGAGACGACCCGAGCGGCCAGTTCTGCCCAAAGGTGAACGCGGTCTCGATGTCATCGGCGATGGCGATCACAGCCTGACCACCGAGGATCTTCGATTCAGCCAACGCTCCGGCGGCGAGGACAAAGCTCAGGAGCGATCCCACCACGATGCCCGGCGCCGCCAGCGGCACCTCGATCTGCCACAACACCTGCCAGCGCGACGCACCGAGATCATAGGCGGCCTGCCGGGTGTCGTCGGGCACCATCGAGATCCCCTGCGCCAGCGGGAATAGCATGAAGGGCAGATAGACATAGACGAGGCCGAAAACGATGATCGGAACCCCGTAAAGCGGGCTGTCGAAGCCGACGCCGGTCCAGGCCCGGAAATGCCCTTCGATCAGGCCGCCCTTCATCAGCGTCAGCACCCAGCCGAACAGCCGGATGTTCTCGGACACGAACAGGCTCATGACCACGGCAATGGTCAGAACCAGTGTGAACCGTCCGAAAACCTTGGCCATCCCGTAGGCGAGCGGCCAGCACACCACGAGCAGGATCAGGGTCGAGGCAAAGGCCATCCCCAGCGACCACAGAAGCGACTTGTAGTAGCCTTGGGCAAAGAACACGGAATAGGCCGAGAAATCGGGCGTGTTCGCCAGCGAAAAGACCTTTGGCGGCATGATCGAGAACAGCGCCACGACCACCATCGGCGCGAGAAACGACGCCACGAGCACCACCGACAGCGGCAACGCCGAGAGGAACCCCAGTCTGCTGTCGAGCGTTTTCATGACGCGTCCCGGATGAAATGGGTGTTGGCGGCATTGAAGCCCACGGTCACGTCCTGACCTTCCCGAACGTCGAAACGATCCTCGCGGAGCTTTTCGACCGTCACCATGCCACCCGGGGTCTCGATCTCGTACTGGATGCGCGATCCAAGCGCGTATTCACCGTGCAGGATACCCCCCAGCGTGAAATCGAAAGGCGCCGTGCTGTCGGCGATGCGCATGTACTCGGGCCGGACCATCAACAGGCCGCCGTCGCTGTCGCCCACCCCCGCAAGCATGGCGTCAGGCGCAATCTGCAACGCCTCGCTTTCAAGCTTGCCGTTCCGGGCGGCAACGGGAAAGAGGTTCACCTCTCCCATGAATTCGGCCACGAAACGGCTCACCGGCGTGCTGTAGATTTCGTCGGCCACGGCGATCTGCTCGAAACGTCCGGCCTTCATGATCGCGATCCGGTCCGACATCACCATCGCCTCTTCCAGCGAATGCGTGATATAGACAAAGGTCTTGCCGGTCCGCGCGTGAAGGTCCTTCAGTTCCTTTTCCAGCGTCTTTCGCAGCCGGTAATCCAGCGCCGACAACGGTTCGTCGAAAAAGAGGATCTCGGGATCGAAGGCCAGCGCCCGCGCGAGCGCGACCCGCTGCCGTTCGCCCCCCGAACACTGGGAAATCCGTTTGTCGTAGTAGTGCCGCGGCAACCGCAGCAGCTCCAGCAACTCTTCGGCACGCGCGCGGCGCGCCGCCGGGTCGACTTTCCGCAACTTGAGCGGAAACTCGATATTCTGCCCCACCGTCATGTGCGGAAACAAGGCCAGCGATTGGAACACCATGCAGGTCGGGCGCAGGTTGGCCGGCGTCGCGTCGATGCGTTTGTCGCGCAACCAGATCTCGCCGTCCGTGACTTCGTCCATCCCGACCAAGAGCCGGATCAGGGTCGACTTGCCGCTTCCCGACGGGCCGACGATCGTGAAAAACTCGCCCTCGTGAATATCGAGACCGATGCTGTCGAGGGCGGTGAAGTCACCGAATTTCTTGACCACGCCACGCAGGCGCAAAAGTGCCGTGGAGTCCATGCTCTCGCCTTACAGAATTGGGACACGCAGATCGAAACCCCGGGCGCGGCCGCCCGGGGCCTCCGGCGTCACGAACGACGTTCTTGCGTGTAGATGTCGATCAGCGTGTCGTAGGAGGACACGACATCGTAGTCGAGCGACCGTGCCATTTCGTCGGCCAGGCTGTCCATCTGGATCGCATCGAGCTCTTCTTCGTCGAAACGCGCCATGACCTCGGGGTTCCCCATCTGGCTGACGGGGTTGTAGGTTCCTTCGGTAAAGGCCACGGCCTTGGAGATTTCCGGGCTCTGAACGAATTCCAGGAAATCTTCGGCCAGATCGCTGGGATCGGGGTTGTTCACCGCCGAGGTCAGTTCGACCCAGACCACGCCGCCCTTGCCGTCGACCGGGCCCGATTTCGGCGTGATCCCACGCACATTCGTCGCGCCATCGTACCGCGCCGGCGATGCCGTATAGGTGCCACCGGTGAAATAGGCGTCGATTTCGCCGTTGATCAGCGCGGTATTCATCGCCACGAGATCGTCGGTCAGCAGCTTTGCCCCGCCAAAGATCGTTTTCGCCGTCTCGCGGAACTTGTCGACATCCCCGCCCTCGACCGGTGCGAACGGGTTCAGCCCGGCGGTCAGGCACATATGGATGACGTTCCAGTTGTCAT
>CAYGNB010000077.1:0-10864 GCA_964351135.1 uncultured Rhodobacterales bacterium
TGGCGCCGGGCATGCAGGCGCGCGGCTGGGGGCGGATCGTCAACATGTCGAGCGATGCGGCCTTTTGCGGCGATGCCGGGCTCGCCGATTACGCGGCAGCCAAGATGGGGGTCGTCGGTTTTACCCGCGCGCTGGCCCGTGAACTGGCGCCGCATGGGGTTACGGTCAACGCGGTCGCGCCCGGTGCGATCCGTACCCGCGCCCACGACCGGCTTGCGCCGGAGGTGCTGGACCGGATCAAGGCAGCGACGCCCGCGGGCTTTGTCGGGGTGCCGCAGGACGTGGCGGTGGCGGTTGGTTTTCTGGTCTCTGACGGTGCCCGGTTCATCACCGGTCAGACGCTGCTGATCGACGGCGGCCGCTGGATGACTTGAAGGAGCAGGAACAGATGACGAATCTCGCGGATCTGGGCGCGGTCGAACTCGCCCGGGGCTATCGCCGGAACGAATACTCGCCGGTCGAGGTGATGGAGGCCGTGCTGGCCCGTACCGAGGCGCGGCGCGACCTGAACGCCTTTGTCAGCCTGCAGCCAGAGGCGGCAATGGACGGCGCGCGCAGCGCAGAGGCGTTGCAACTGGAGGGCGGCGATCTGCCGCCGCTGCATGGGCTGCCCTATTCGGTGAAAGATCTGACGCTGACGCGCGGGGTCGCGACCACCATGGGGTCGAAAACCTCGGTGGATTTCGTGCCTGACGAGGATGCGGTTGCGGTGGGCCGGGCCCGGGCTGCGGGGGCGATCCTGTTTGGCAAGACCACGACACCCGAGTTCGGCCACAAGATCCACACATCTTCGCCGCTGTTCGGCCGCACGCTGAACCCCCATTCGCCGGATGTGACGCCGGGTGGCTCCAGCGGCGGTGCGGCGGCGGCGCTGGCGGCGGGTATGGGGCCGATCGCGCTTGGCACGGACGGGGGCGGCTCGGTTCGTATTCCGTCTGCCTGCTGCGGTACGGTCGGATTGAAACCAACGCTGGGCACGGTGCCCAACCTGCAGGCGGGCGATCTGTTTTCCAGCAATGTCCATGTCGCGCCGATGGCGCGCAACGTGGCGGACACCCGGCTGCTTTTCGACCAGATCCGCGGCTTTGACCGGCGCGACCCGTTCGGTCAGGCGCTGCCGCCCGCATCGCGCCGTTGCGAAACGTTGACGGGCCTGCGCATCGCCTGGCTGCCCGAGGCGGGCAATCCGGTAGATCACGGAATCGCCGCGCTGAGCGCCGCGGCCATCGCTCAGCTCGCGGATCAGGGCGCAGAAGTCGAAGAGATTACACTGGATTTCGCCGCGCTCGAGCCGCATTTCATGGTGGTGCTCGAAACCCTGCTGGCCGGGCGCGTTGGCGAAGCGCTGGAAACCCGGCGCGCCGATCTCGACCCCACGCTGGTGGTTCATGTTGAAAACGGGCGCCGCCATCGCGCGCTGGATCTCGCAGCGGCCGGTGCCGCGCGAACCCGCGCCTTTCAGCAGGTTCAGGACGTGCTGGCGCGTTTCGACCTGATCGCCTCGCCGACGCTTTCGGCGCCACCCCTGCCGCACGGCCAGGACCCGCACGCGCCGGTCCTCATCAACGGCGTGCCTGCGGGCCGGGTGCGGGCGTCCTGGTATCCCTATACCTTTGCGACCAATATGACCGGACACCCGTCAATTTCAATTCCCAGCGCCTGGGACGCGACCGGCCTGCCGGTCGGTTTTCACATGACCGCTGCATGGTATCAGGAGGATTTCCTGCTGGACGTGGCGTCGCTGGCCGAACAGGTGTTTGCATTCGACCTCGCGGCAGGCCGTTAGACCCGTAACCCGGGCGTGGGAGGCAGACGGGCCGCCCGCCCGACGAGACGTCAGGCGGGTGGTAAACAGGCTTGCACGTTCTTCAGGCTGCGCAGCACAAAGCTCGACCGCGTATGGCGGATCCCCGGCACGCGGTATAATTTGCGGCGCAGGAATTCCTCGTAGCCGCGCGTGCCGTTCACCGCGACCTTGATCAGATAGTCGTATTCGCCCGTGGTCAGTTGCACTTCCAGCACCTCGGGCATCCGCTCCATGGTCGACCCGAAAGCTTCGAGGATGTCGTCGTCGTGCCGGTCCAGAACCACCTCGATCATCACGATCTCGGCGGCGCCGAGCTTCTCCTGATCCAGGATCGCGCGGTAGCCTGTGATCACGCCTTCCTTTTCCAGCCGCCGGACCCGTTGCCAGCAGGGGCTGGGTGACAGGCCGATTTTCTGTGCCAGCTGCGAATTCGAAATGCGTCCGTCTTCGGCCAGAACCCGCAGGATCTTGTGATCAATGTGATCGAGAATACTTTCCGACAAGACAGATACTTCTTTGGCGTGAGTCGTATGCAGAAGAATATTTCACAAATTACTTTCAAGCAAGGCAATAAGAAAGAACCTTCTGACGGATCCGGGATAGGGTCTGCCTGACGGAGGGAAGGCATATGTTCGCACGGTTCTATTGTACGGATCCCATGAACACGGCCTGCCGGGTCATGGATGTGGCGCGCCGCATGGGGCTGTCGCTGGAGACCCTGCAGTTCGAGAGGCGGAACGACGCGCATTACGAACTGAATTTTGCGCTGGCCGAGCAGGGCACCGCCCGCGCCGCCAGTTTCGTGCAGCGGATCAGCCTGCTGGAAGATCGGATCGGCGATCTGCCGATGCCCGACGACCGCAACCTGCATCCGTAGGTGTTCGAGTCAGAGATTTCCGACAGGACGGCCACCCCGTCACGCGGGTAACGATCGCCAACCCGATCGGCAGAGACTGCGCTGGCGGCGGACCGCTGCGTGCCGAAGATCCGTGGCCACAACCCGGCGAAAAACACGCACTGCGGCGCTGCCGGGGGCAGGCCCGGTTTTCCGTGCCCTGCTATCAACTTGGGTCGAGGCAGGCTGACCGACGCGGGGCAATCTATACGCCTTTCCAGGTTTCCCGCGCATCGTTTCTCTGCGCTGTTTGAGAGATATTTGCGTAAATTCCCGGCAACGCGCATTATTATTGGGCAACAACGCGGGCGGGATCGCTTGCCGGTTCCGAAACCTTTGCCCGGATGGATATGAAAGCGCCTTTGTGCTTTCGTGAAATGGTTTGGAGCGGGACGGCGGCAATGAGCGCATCGAAACACTTCGACGAGATGTGGGGCACGGACGAAACTCTGCGAGAGCCTTATCGTGCTTTCAACGCATGGTTCGATCAGGAAGACCCGGCGCGATTGCGGGCCAAGCAACGCGATGCCGAAGACCTGTTTCGTCTGACCGGGATCACGTTCAATGTCTATGGCAAGGCCGAAGCCGAAGAACGGCTGATCCCCTTCGACATCATTCCGCGCATCATCTCGGGCTCGGAATGGTATCGGCTGTCGCGTGGCATCGATCAGCGTGTCAGGGCGATCAACGCCTTTCTGTACGATATCTACCACAACCGGGAAATCGTGAAGGCCGGGCGGATCCCGGAACAGATGATCAGCGAGAACGACGCCTTTCTGCCGCACATGATCGGGGTCGAGCCGCCCGGCGGCGTCTATACCCATATCGTCGGGATCGACCTGGTGCGCACCGGCCCGGGCGAGTTCTTTGTTCTCGAGGACAACGCCCGCACGCCATCGGGTGTGAGCTACATGCTGGAAAACCGGGAAACCATGCTGCAGATGTTTCCCGAACTGTTCTCGGAAAACCGCGTGCAGCCGGTTCAGAACTATCCTGTCGACCTGCGCCGGTCGCTCGCGGCCTGCGCGCCGACCAGCACCACCGGCGACCCGGTGGTCGCGGTGCTGACGCCGGGTATCTACAACTCGGCCTATTACGAACATGCGTTTCTCGCCGACCAGATGAGCGCGGAACTGGTCGAAGGCCACGATCTGCGCGTTGTCGACGGCCGCGTGGCGATGCGCACCACGCGGGGCTACAAGCATATCGACGTGTTGTATCGCCGGGTGGACGACGAGTTTCTCGATCCGCTGAATTTCAATCCCGAGAGCGCGCTGGGTGTGCCCGGGATCATGGATGTCTATCGCGCGGGTGGGATCACCATCGCCAATGCGCCGGGCACCGGGATTGCCGACGACAAGGCGATCTACAGCTACATGCCCGAGATCGTCGAGTTCTATACGGGTGAACGGCCGCTGCTGCAGAACGTCCAGACCTGGCGATGCTCGGAACCCGATGCGCTGGCCTATGTCCTCGACAATCTCGAGGATCTGGTGGTCAAGGAGGTGCACGGATCGGGCGGATACGGCATGCTGATCGGTCCGACCGCGACGAAGAAGGACATCGCCGCGTTCCGGCGCAAGCTGAAGGCCCGCCCCGGTAACTATATCGCTCAGCCGACGCTCAGCCTGTCGACGGTGCCGATCTTTTCGCGAACCGGGCTGACGCCGCGGCATGTCGATCTTCGGCCATTTGTCCTTGTGAGCCCCGGCAAGGTGCATGTCACCCCCGGCGGGCTGACCCGCGTTGCCCTCAAGAAAGGGTCGCTGGTGGTGAATTCGTCCCAAGGGGGCGGAACCAAGGACACCTGGGTCCTGGAGGATTAGGCGAGATGCTGGGAAAAACCGCAAACGGGCTATTCTGGGCGTCCCGCTATCTGGAGCGGGCCGAAAATACCGCCAGGTTGATCGAAACCGGGCAGAGGATCGCACTGACCCGTCTGGGCAACACGGACGAAGAATGGGCGTCGGTCCTGAAAACGGCCGGCGCCCTTTCCTCGTTCACGGCGGCAAATGACGGGTTCAGCAAGGATGCGGCCCTGAACTGGATGCTGAGATCGCGTGAAAACCCGTCGTCCATCCAGTCCTGCATCGACACCGCCCGGCAGAATGCCCGGCTCGTGCGCGCTGCGATCACCGGCGAGGTCTGGGAGGCGATCAACGCCACCTACATGTCGGCCAAGGACATCCTGGCGCGCAAGGTGTCGGAACGGGATCTGCCCGCGGTCCTGCGGACGATCCGGCAGAACACGGCGCTGGTGCGCGGCATGATACACGGGACGATGATGCGCAACGAAATCTATGATTTCTTGCGCATAGGCACGTTTCTCGAACGGGCGGACAACACCGCGCGGATACTCGATGTGAAATACTATGTGCTGCTGCCGTCGGTCAGCGCGGTCGGCAGTTCCATCGACAACGTGCAATGGGAAAGCATTCTGCGATCGCTGTCGGCGCGCGGTGGTTTCAGCATGGAATACGGCGCCGCCGGCGGGCCGCAGGAGATTGCCCATTTCCTCATTCTCGACAGGCGCATGCCACGCAGCCTGGCGTTTTGCGTCGGCAAGCTGAGGGACAACATGCGATATCTGAACGCCGGATCCGGCAAACCCAACCCGTCTCTGCGCATGGTGGAAACACTGGAAAGCCAGTATCTCAGGCATGACGTGGCGGCGATCTTCGACTACGGCCTGCACGAATTCATTGAGAACGTCCTGGGGCATCTCGCCGACCTCGCCCGTCAGATCGAAATCGATTATCGGTTCTACGAATAGCCATGCGACTGAAAATCCATCATACCACCCGGTACCAATTCGACGAACCCGTCACCTTTGCGCTTCAGCAGGTGCGCAAGACGCCGAAATCCTCGCATCAGCAGCAGGTTCGCAGGTGGGACACGCAGGTGCGCGGCGGCCGCAAGGAGTTGTGGTTCGAGGACCATCATCACAATGTCACCGAACTGATCGGCTTTGGTGGCAACACGACCGAGCTCGAGGTTGTGTCCGAGGGCGAAGTGGACCTGAACGACACGCATGGAATCGTCGGGCGCCATCGCGGCCCGGTTCCCCTGTGGCTCTACCGGAAATCGACATCCCGGACCGAAGCCCGCGCCGGCGTTCGCGACCTGGTCGGCGCGTTCCAGGACCTGGCGTCGCTGGACGCCCTGCATGCCCTGTCCGAACGCATTCGCGACGCGGTTTCCTACGAGGTTGGCGCCTCGCATCCCGACTGGAGTGCCGAAGACGCGATCGAGGCGGGGCAGGGCGTCTGTCAGGATCACAGCCATGTCTTCATTGCCTGTTGCCGCAGGATGGGGACCCCGGCCCGCTACGTATCGGGTTACCTGATGCTGAACGACCGGACGACGCAGGACGCCATGCACGCCTGGGCCGAAGCGCATGTCGAGGGGCTCGGCTGGGTCGGGTTCGATGTCGCGAACGGGATTTCCCCCGATACCCGGTATGTTCGTGTCGCAACGGGTCTGGACTATGCAGGCGCAGCACCGGTATCTGGAACGCGGATCGGGGGCGGAAACGAAGCGCTCGAGGTTCAGATCGAAGTTGCGCAGCAGTGAGGCCCGGATGACCTATTGCGTGGGTATGATTCTCGACGATGGGCTGGTTTTCATGTCCGATACCCGCACGAATGCCGGTCTCGACAACATTTCGACGTTCAAGAAGATGTCGATCTGGGAGGGAAAGGGCGACCGGGTGATCACCCTGCTGGCGTCCGGCAATCTCGCCACGACGCAGGCGGTGGTCAGCCTGCTGGAAGAACGCACGAAATCACCGGAAGACCGTGTTCCGTCGCTTTTTGCGGTCCCGTCGATGTTCCAGGCAGCCCGCGTTGTCGCCGAACTTCTGCGAGAGGTCATCGGCCAGCACCGGCGCGCCGGTCAGCAGGCGGACAGCACGTTTTCGGCGACCCTTATTCTGGGCGGCCAGATTGCTGGCGGACCGCCCCGCCTGTTCCTGATCTATCCCGAGGGAAACTTTATCGAAGCGGACCGGGACACGCCGTTCTTTCAGATCGGCGAAACGAAATACGGCCGTCCGATCCTCGTCCGCGCCTACAATCCGCATATGAGCTTCGAAGAGGCGATGAAGCTCTTGCTTGTCAGTTTCGATTCGACGGTCAAGGCCAACCTGACGGTCGGCGCGCCCTTTGATTTTCATCTCTACAAGACGGATTCCCTCGTCATTGGCGATCATGGGCGGATCGAGCTCGAGGACGAGTATTTTCAGACCATCGCCAACGGCTGGGGCAATGCGCTGAAGGAAGCGTTGGACAGCTTGCCCGATTTTCACCTCGCCCGTCCCGAGGCGTCGTCGTAGCGTCGAAGCCTGTCCGTCGATCAATCTCGATAACCTGATCACTCGGTAACCGGGTTCGCGGACCGTCCGGAACTTCACGGGAGTGGCCTGATTTCGGTTGCGAGAAGCTATGTCATAACATAGCAAAGTCAGCGAGATGTCTGTCAGGGGAGTCGTGAGGGCTCCGGGCATCCAGCATTCGTGGCGCGTCAAATGCCCGCGTCCCAGCCTTATCGCCATTGCGCTGACCCGCCAGAAGAAACTCAAATAGAGAAGAAAGGAATCACCATGAAATCCATCAGCTTGACCCTACTGGCCTCGATGGTTGCCGTGCCGCTCGCCGCACAGGAACATCGCGAGATGGACGCGCATGTCCACGGTGTCAGCACGCTCGAGATGGCTGTCGAGGACGGCGTTGTCGAAATGAACCTGCTGTCGCCGGGTATGGATATCGTCGGTTTCGAATATGCGGCCAGCACTGAGGCGGATAAGGATACGGTGGAGGCGGCGATCCGCACGATGCTGACGCCCGAGAACATCGTTACCCTGCCCGCAGCCGCCGGATGCCGGCTGACCGAGGTGCTTGCCCACCTGCACGCTGGCGATCACGACCACGATCACGAGGACGGCGAAGGGCATGATCACGCCGAGGATGACGATCACGAAGAACACGCCGAAGGCGAAGATCACGACCATGAAGATGGGGCGGAGCACAGCGAATTCCACGTCCGCTACAAGTTCGCTTGCGAACACCCCGCAGAGCTGACGACCATTGCCTTCCCGTTCTTTGAGCGCTTCACCAACGCACAGGAAATCGAGGCGAAATACGTCACCGATGCCGGTGCGGGCAGTGCCGAAGTCGGGCGCGACGCAGCCGAACTCAAACTGAACTGATCCATGCCCCAGCCCGCTCTTGCCCTGACTGACATTCGGTTTGCCTGGCCGGGCAAGAGCGGGTTTGCATTGAACTGCCCGGAATTCAGCATGGCCCCCGGCGAAAGCGTCCTGCTCCTGGGGGCCAGCGGTTCGGGGAAATCCACGCTCCTGTCTTTGGTCTGCGGGATTGTCACTGCGGACGCGGGCGTCGTGTCGGTTGGTGCCACGGATCTGAAGACTCTGCGCGCCGGTCAACGCGACCGGTTTCGGGCCGAACGGATCGGTGTGATCTTTCAACAGTTCAACCTGCTTCCCTATGCGCGGGTGGCGGACAACATCCTGTTGCCTCTGCGATTTGCCCCCGAGCGGCGGGCAAGGGCCGGTGACGCGGCGGCAGAGGCGCGGCATCTCTGCGATGCGCTGGGGCTGCCCGACGGCATCCTCGGCACCCCGGCCGGGCGTCTGAGCGTCGGACAGCAGCAACGCGTCGCCGTCGCGCGCGCCCTGATCGGGCGGCCCCCGCTGATCGTCGCGGACGAACCGACCTCGGCGCTGGATGCCGCGACGCAGGATATCTTCCTCAGCCTGCTCTTCGACCGGGTTGCCGAAGCGGGCTCTGCGTTGCTGATGGTCAGCCATGACGAACGGCTGGGCGATCGTTTCGACCGTGTGATCCGGCTGGAGGATATCGTCACCACGGAAAGGGCCGCGGCATGATCCTGCGCCTTGCCATCGGTTCGCTTCTGGCGCGGGCGCTGACGGTCGGAATGACGGTGCTGGCCATCGCACTGTCGGTCGCGCTGTTTCTGGGCGTTGAAAAGATCCGCACCGGTGCGCGCGCCAGTTTCGCCGACACCATCTCGGGGACCGATCTGATCGTGGGCGCGCGCTCGGGGTCGGTACAGCTCTTGCTCTATTCGGTTTTCCGTATCGGCAACGCAACGAACAACGTGACGTGGGAAAGCTACCAGGACATCGCCGCGCGCCCCGAGGTGGATTGGATCGTGCCGATCTCGCTCGGTGACAGCCACCGGCAGTTCCGGGTGATGGGAACGACGCCGGAGTTCTTTGCCCGGTACCGGTTTCGCGGCGGCCGCGACCTGACATTTGCCCAGGGGCAGGGGCTCGCCGACCTCTACGACACCGTGATCGGCGCGGATGTCGCGGCGAGCCTGGGCTATTCGGTGGGCGACCCGATTGTCGTGTCGCATGGGCTGGCGTCGTTCACCGCCCATGACGACCAGCCGTTCCGTGTCGCCGGGATCATTGCCAAGACCGGCACGCCGGTGGACCGCACGGTGATCGTCAGCCTGGAAGCCATCGAGGCGATTCACGTGGACTGGCAGAGCGGCGCAAAGATCCCCGGCCAGACCACGCCGGTCGAGGTGATCCGCAAGATGGACCTGACCCCGACCGCCATCACCGCGGCCCTGATCGGTGTCGAATCGCGTCTGCAGATCTTCGGGCTCCAGCGCTGGATCAACGAATACCCCGAAGAGCCGTTGCTCGCGATCCTGCCGGGTGTCGCGCTGCAGGAGCTGTGGCAGATCGTGGGCGTGGCCGAAACCGCGCTGATCGGCGTATCGGCGATGGTGGTTGTCACCGCTCTTCTGGGCATGATGGCGATGATCTTTTCGAGCCTGAACGAACGGCGCCGCGAAATGGCGATCTGGCGGGCAATGGGCGCGCGGCCGGTGACGATCCTGGGGCTGCTCGTGCTGGAGGCGATGCTGATGGCGGCGCTGGGCGCGGCGATCGGGGTTGCGATCCTTTATGCCGGGCTCGCCGCGTTTCGCCCGTTGATCGATGCCTCCTTCGGCATATGGTTGCCTCTCGAGCCGCCGAGCGCGCGTGAACTCTGGGTTCTCGCAGGTGTGATCGCCGCCGCCGCGCTTTCCAGCCTTTTACCCGCGCTCAGGGCCTATCGACTCTCGCTCGCCGATGGCATGATGGTAAAGATATGACGAACCGCTCAGAAATGTCGCGCCGCCAGTTCGGTCTGATTGCCGCCGCCGGGATCGGCCTGCCGCGCGCGGCTGCCGCGTCGCCGTTTCGCGAAATCACCTGGGACGATCTGATCCCGCCCGGTGTTCCCTATGGCGAGATCATCGGCGAGGGCGAACTCGACGAACAGAACGACACCTGGAAACCGATCTACGACGAAAACGCGGCCAAGCTGAATACCGCGCTCGACGGCGAAACGGTCAAACTGCCCGGCTACATCATCCCGCTCGATATCGGAGCCGAGGGCGTGACCAGTTTTGTGCTGGTGCCCTATGTCGGCGCCTGCATCCACGTGCCGCCGCCGCCGCCGAACCAGCTCGTCTTTGTAACCACGGACAAGCCCTGGCCCGGCGACAACCTCTGGGATCCGGTCTGGGTGTCGGGCCGGCTGAGCACGGGGCTGCAATCCACCCAGATCGCCGAGATCGGGTATCAGATCGCGGCCGACAGGATCGATATCTACGAATGGTGATTGCCCGATATAGCCGCCGTTCGGTCTGTCTCGGTGCGCTGGGCCTGGCCGCGACGGCGCTGCGGGCAGAGGATGTCGTCGACCTGCAATGGCCCGACCTGATGCCGCGGGGGGAAACCGCGCCGCCGCCCGGACTGCAGGATCTCATCCCGCATGACAGCACCGCGCTCGCGAGCCGGCAGCCCGGCCACAGCGGCGTCCGTACCGACTGGAACGGCCGCACGGTGCGCCTGTCGGGTTTCATGGTGCCACTGGACACCAACGGGACCGGCGTGACCGCCTTTCTGCTGGCGCCCTATGTCGGCGCCTGCATCCACGTGCCGCCGCCACCGGCAAACCAGCTCGTTCTCGTCACCACCGGGCGCCCCTACGAGGCCGGTGGCGTGTTCGAACCGGTCACCGTGACGGGTATGTTCGGCACCGCGTCGGTCTCCACGCAGATCGCCGAGATCGGATACGCCCTGTCGGCGGACAGCATCGTTCCCTATCGCGGTTAGG
>CAYGNB010000078.1:0-10863 GCA_964351135.1 uncultured Rhodobacterales bacterium
TGTTCACCGGCCTCGCGGTCGCGGTCGCGTTCCATGCACGACTGTTCAATATCGGCGGTGAAGGTCAGGCCATGCTGGGCGGGCTGGGCGTGGCGCTGGTCTGCCTTTATGTCCCCTGGCCGCACTGGACCCTGGCGCTGATTGCCGCCTGCGCGGGCGCGGCGCTGTTCGGAGCCGCCTGGGCCGCGATCCCGGCCTATCTGCAGGCGCGGCGCGGCAGCCATATCGTGATCACCACGATCATGTTCAACTTCATCGCCGCGGCGGTGCTGAACTACATGCTGGTCAACGTGATGCGCCCGCAAGGGTCGATGGACCCGGCCAGCGCGCGGTTTCCCGAAGCCGTTCACCTGCCCACGCTGCACGAAATCCTCGCCCCGTTCGGGATCGGGTTTTCCAAGGCCGCGCCCGCGAATTTCAGCCTGATCGTGGCGATTGCCGCCTGCATACTGGTCTGGGCACTGATCTGGCGCACGCGGCTGGGTTACGAGCTTCGCGCCTATGGCCATTCCGAAACCGGCGCGCGCTACGCGGGTATCTCGCCCTATCGCATAACCATGATCGCGATGCTGATCTCGGGCGGGCTGGCCGGGCTGATGGCGATCAACAATGTGATGGGCGAAGCCGAGCGGCTGGTGCTGAACGCCACCGAGGGCGCCGGGTTCATCGGCATCGCTGTGGCGCTGATGGGACGGTCGCACCCGTTCGGCGTGTTCCTCGCCGCGATCCTGTTCGGTTTTCTCTATCAGGGCGGGGCCGAACTGGCGCTGTGGACCAGCATCCCGCGCGAATTGATCGTGGTCATCCAGGCGCTGGTGATCCTGTTCACCGGCGCGCTCGACAACATGGTGCGGATGCCGCTGGAACGGCTGTTCCTGCGCATGCGCAAGGGGCGCGAGGCATGACCGACCTGGCGCCCTACCTGCCCGGTTTCTTCGCCGCCTACGCGATTCTGCTGGTCGGCTCCTTGTCGCCCGGCCCCGCCGTGGCGATGCTGCTGGGCATTTCGACCAGCCAGGGGCGCGGCCCCGCGCTGGTCACCTGCCTGGGCATCGCGTCCGGCAGCATGACGGTCAACGTCCTGACCATGCTGGGCGTGGGGCTGATCCTGTCGCAGGCGGCGTGGGCGATGAACCTGCTCAGGTTCGTCGGCGCCGCCTATATGGTGTGGCTGGCATGGGGCGCGTTCAGGAAGGCCCTGCACCCGCCGCAGGTCAGCGTGGCCAGAACCGCGCGCCAGAGCAACCCCAGGCTGTTTACCATCGGCTATCTGCTTCAGGTCACCAACCCCAAGGCCATTGCGTTCTGGTTGGCCATCGCGGCGATCGGCGCCGTCGACGGCGCGCCGATACCTGTCGTCCTGACCTTCGTCGCCGGGGCATTCCTGCTCTCTTTCACCATGCACGCGGCCTGGGCCGTGGTCCTGTCCGCCGCGCCGATCCGTTCGGCCTATGCCGCCGGCCGCCGCTGGGTCGAGGTCGGGCTGGGCTGCTTTTTCGTCTTTGCCGCGTGGAAACTGGCCAGATCGGAGCCTTAGCCCATGGATTTTCTCGCCTCGATCATTCCCGTTCTCGACAGTTCGATCCGGCTGGCTACACCGCTGCTTCTGGCCTGTCTGGCCGGTCTCTATTCGGAACGTGCCGGTATTTTCGATATCGGTCTGGAAGGCAAGATGCTGGCGGCGGCGTTCTTTTCCGCGGCGCTGGCGGCGATCACGGGATCGGTCTGGCTGGGGTTGCTGGCGGGGATCGCCGCGTCGCTGGTGCTGGCCGCCCTGCACGGGCTGGCCTCGATCACCTTTCGCGGCAACCAGCTGATTTCCGGCGTGGCGGTCAACTTCCTTGCCGCCGGGATGACCGTTCTGGTGGCACAGGACTGGTTCGCGCAGGGCGGTCGCACGCCATCCCTGATGGGCGGCGGGCGCTTTACCCCGATCGACCTGCCGCTGGCCGATGCGGTAAAGGATGTGCCGGTTCTCGGGCCGCTCTATTCGGAACTGCTGTCGGGCCATTCCATACTGGTCTATGCGGCCTTTCTCGCGGTCCCGGCAACATGGTGGATCCTGTTTCGCACCCGGTTCGGCCTGCGCCTGCGCGCGGTGGGCGAAAACCCCGCCGCCGTGGACACCGCCGGGGTCTCGGTCGTGGGCCTGCGCTATGCTGCGGTGATGATCTGCGGCCTGCTCTGCGGCATTGCCGGCGCTTATCTGGCCACGGCGCTGCAGGCCGGTTTCGTCAAGGATATGACCGCCGGTCGCGGCTTCATCGCGCTGGCGGCGCTGATCTTTGCCAAGTGGCGCCCCTGGCATGCGATGTGGGCCTGCCTGCTGTTCGGGTTCCTGCAGGCGGTGGCGCTGCGGTATCAGAATATCGACCTGGGTGGCGTGGTGATTCCGGTGCAGGTGATGGATGCGCTGCCTTACGTGCTGACAGTTGTGATTCTGGCCGGTTTCGTCGGCAAGGCGATCCCGCCACGGGCCGGCGGCGAACCATATGTCAAGGAACGCTGATCCCCGGCAGATCCATATTAATCACGATTTCATGTCGTGTTTGCTGCGCGGCAGCGTGAACAGTTGATTTCGGGGGGCTGTCCGGCCTAACAGGATATATGCAAATCTACCTGCCCATCGCTGAGGTTTCGGTCAATGCCTTCCTCCTCCTCGGATTGGGCGGCATGGTTGGCATATTGTCCGGCATGTTCGGGGTCGGCGGCGGGTTCCTGATGACGCCGCTGCTGTTCTTTATCGGCATCCCGCCCGCCGTCGCGGTGGCGACCGAGGCGAACCAGATCGTGGCATCGTCCTTTTCCGGCGTGCTGGCGCATTTCCGAAAACGAACCGTCGATCTGCGAATGGGTATCGTGCTGCTGATCGGCGGCCTGATCGGTGCGGCGCTGGGTGTCGTCGTGTTCAACTATCTCAGGAGCCTGGGCCAGGTCGATCTGCTGGTGCGGCTATGCTACGTCGTCTTTCTGGGCGTGGTCGGCGCGCTGATGTTCGTCGAAAGCCTGAGCACGATCCGCAAGACCCGCCGTGCAGGCGCGGCAGTGGCCAGCGCGCGGCGCCAGCGCACATGGGTGCACGCCCTGCCCTTCAAGATGCGGTTCCGCACCTCCGGGCTCTATATCTCGGTGATCCCGCCGCTGCTGGTCGGGCTGCTGGTCGGTATCCTGGCCGCGGTGATGGGCGTGGGCGGCGGTTTCATCATGGTGCCGGCGATGATCTACATCCTCAACATGCCGACCAAGGTGGTGGTCGGCACGTCGCTGTTCCAGATCATCTTTGTCACCGCCTTTACCACGATGCTGCATGCGACCACGAACTTTACCGTCGATGTAATGCTGGCGGTGCTGCTGCTGGTGGGCGGGGTGATCGGCGCGCAGATCGGCACCCAGATAGGCGTTCGGATGAAGGCCGAACAACTGCGCATCCTGCTGGCGATTCTGGTGCTGGTGGTCTGCGGCAAACTGGGGTTGGATCTGCTGCTGCAACCGGCCGAACTCTACTCTCTTGGCGCGGGGGGGCACTAGGCGATGGTACGGCGCTGGCTGGCTCTCGTTCTTCTGGTTCTACCCGTCGCGGCCGCCGCCGAAGAGGTCGTGCTGGGGCTGAGCCAGGACAGCGTGTCGATCACCACCAATTTCGACGGCTCCGAAATCCTGATCTTTGGCGCGGTCAAGCGCGAAAGCCCGATCCCCACGGATGCGCCGCTGCAGGTGGTGATCGCCGTGGCCGGGCCATCGCATCCGCTGACGGTGCGGCGCAAGGCCCGCCAGTTCGGAATCTGGGCCAACAAGGATGCGGTCGAGGTCGACGCAGCCCCCAGTTTCTATGCCGTCGCCACGTCGGCCGCCTGGAACGAGGTGCTGAACGATACCGAGGATCTGCGCTATCGGGTCAGTGTCGATCGGGCGATCCGGTCGGTGGGCGCGCCACAGGAGGTCATGGATGCCGAAAGCTTCACCCAGGCGGTGATCCGGATCAATCGCAACGCCGGGCTTTACCAACAGCTCGAAGGCAAGGTCGCGCTGGACGAGCAGACCCTGTTCCGCACCGCGATCAGCCTGCCCGCCAACCTGACCGAAGGCGACTATGCCACGCGCATCTTCCTGACCCGCAACGGCAAGGTGGTATCGCAGTACGAAACCTCGATCGACGTGCGGAAGGTGGGGCTGGAACGGTGGCTGTTCACCCTGTCGCGCCAGCAACCGATGCTCTACGGGCTGATGTCGCTCGCCATCGCGATTGCAGCCGGCTGGGGGGCCTCTGCAGCGTTCCGCCTGCTGCGTGAAAGCTGATACACCGCCCAATCGGCCGCGCCACGCCGACGTCCAACCGTATCCCCGGTAAAAAAGGCCGGGCACGAGGCCCGGCCAGTCCAACAGGGAGGTACATGTCATAACCCGGACATGCGCGGGATCGGATCACCGCGAAGATGCGGTTTATCTGCGTGTTTTCTTCATTCTACATTACTCAACCTTGCCGTGTCATGCAACCAAACGATACCCGCCCGATTCCGTCACCAGAAGGCGCGCGTTGGAGGGGTCGGGCTCGATCTTCTGGCGCAAGCGGTAAATATGGGTTTCCAGCGTGTGAGTGGTCACACCGGCGTTGTAGCCCCAGACCTCGTGCAGCAATACGTCACGCGGAACCACGCCGTCGGACGACCGGTAAAGAAACTTCAGGATGTTTGTTTCCTTCTCGGTCAGGCGGATCTTGCGGTCGTCTTCGGTGATCAGCATCTTCATCGCCGGTTTGAACGTGTAGTGCCCCAGCGTGAACACTGCATCCTCGGACTGTTCGTGCTGACGCAGCTGGGCGCGGATACGGGCCAGCAGAACCGGGAACTTGAACGGTTTGGAGACATAGTCGTTGGCCCCCGCATCGAGACCCAGGATTGTGTCGGCGTCGCTGTCCTGCGCCGTCAGCATCAGGATCGGCGATTTGACCCCCTGCTTGCGCATCAGCTTGCACAGCTCGCGCCCATCAGTGTCGGGCAGGCCCACGTCGAGAATCACCAGATCGTAAAGCGCCTCTTTCACCCGTTCCATCGCGGCATGACCGGTATCGGCCTCGAAAACATCGAAATCCTCGGTCATGACCAACTGTTCGCTGAGCGCATCGCGCAGGTCGTCGTCGTCATCCACGAGCAGGATTTTCTTAAGTTGAGCCATGGTTGCCCTCCGTTGCTGAATGAAGAAATGTGAGCGAAACACGATTGCGGCAAGGAATGATGCAAAACCCTCACGCTGACGTGTCCGGTACGGCGGATTTGTTTCACATTGCTGCAAAAGCGCCCTAACTAGTCCGCGATGACACTGAACCCGGATATCCACGAATTGCTGGCGCGCGCGCGGGCCGATCTGCGCATGGGCCTGCCCGTCATACTGTCCGGCCCCGATGGCGCGGTGCTGGCCTGTGCGGCGGAAACCCTGTCGCGGGACCGGCTGGGCGACCTGAACGCGATGCGCACGGCCGAGGCGCAACCGGTCCTTGCGATCACCGCGCGACGGGCGGAAACGCTCAAGGTGCGGGCCTATGACGGCGATCTGGCCCGCGTCCTGCTGCCGGCGGATGCCGACGATGCCTGGATTCAAGCGGTGGCGGATCCGGCCGACGATCTGAGCAAACCGATGAAGGGCCCCCTGCAAAGCGCACGCGACGGCAAGGCGGATCTGCATCGGCTGGCCATCGCGCTGACCAAATCGGCGCGACTGCTGCCTGCGGCGCTATGCCTTCCGGTGGCCGCGCCGCGCGATTTCGCAGCCACCCACGGGCTGACGCTGATTGACGAAGAGCAGGCAGCCCCGCTTCTGGACGAACGCAGCCCGCTGCACCCGGTGGCGGCCGCGCGCCTGCCCATGGTCGCGTCCGAGGCCGGGCGGCTGCACATATACCGGCCCGAGGATGGGGGCGAAGAGCACTACGCGGTCGAGATCGGCCGCCCCGACCGGTCGGCGCCGGTACTGGCGCGGCTGCATTCGGCCTGTTTCACCGGCGATCTTCTGGGCAGCCTGAAATGCGATTGTGGGCCGCAGTTGCGCGCCGCGCTGGCGCAGATGGGGGCGGAAGGCGCGGGCGTGCTGCTCTATCTCAATCAGGAAGGCCGGGGCATCGGGCTGGCCAACAAGATGCGCGCCTATTCCCTTCAGGATCAGGGGTTCGACACTGTAGAGGCGAACCACCGGCTGGGGTTCGAGGACGATGAGCGCGATTTCCGGCTCGGCTCGGACATTCTCAAGGCGATGGGGTTTTCGTCGGTCCGGTTGCTGACCAATAATCCGGCCAAGATCGCGATGATGGAAAGCACCGGCATCAAGGTGGCGGAGCGGGTGCCGCTGAAGGTGGGCGAAACCGCTCATAACCGCGCCTACCTCGCCACCAAGGCAAAGAAATCCGGACATCTGCTGTGACACCGGGCGACATGGTGCTGACACCGAGGGGGCTCCGGTTCCGCGGGCTGCGATTTCCTTGCTCGATCGGGCGCGGTGGCATTGTTGTGGACAAGCGCGAAAGCGACGGTGCCACGCCAGCGGGGTGGCATCGGATCGTGGGGCTGCTTTACCGCCCTGACCGCATTGCGCGCCCGGCCCCCTGGGCGTTGCCGATCGGGCCGCGCGACCTGTGGTCGGACGAGGCGGAGGACACGGCCTATAACCGGATGGTACGCGCGCCCTATGCGCATAGTCACGAACGGCTGCGCCGTGCCGATCCGCTCTATGATTTGGTGATGCTGACCGACTGGAACTGGCCGGAGGCGGTGCCGGGGCGCGGATCTGCCATATTCCTGCACCAGTGGCGGCGACCGCGCTATCCGACCGAAGGGTGCATCGCGTTCCGCCGCGACCATCTGCGCTGGATCGCAGCGCGGGCGGCACCCGGTACGCGATTATTCGTTCCGGTCATTCCGGAGCCGTAGCGCTCCCGCCCGTCGTCACGGCCCTGCGGGCCGCTCCTCCGGTTGGGCCCGGCGCCGCGCCGTACCGGCGCGGCGCGGTTACGCCTGGTTCTTGCGGATCCGCTCTCCGAAAATGGCGGACCCCACCCGCACATGGGTGGCACCCAGCGCAACCGCGGTTTCGAAATCGCTGCTCATCCCCATCGACAGGCCCGCCAGCCCGTTACGTTCGGCGATCCTGGCCAACAGGGCAAAATGCAGGCTGGGTTCCTCGTCGACAGGCGGAATGCACATCAGCCCCTGCACCGGCAGGTCCAGTGCGCGGGCCTCGGCAATGAACGCATCGGCGTCGGCCGGCAAAACCCCGGCTTTCTGCGGCTCTTCCCCGGTGTTCACCTGAACAAACAGGTCTGGACAGTTCCCGCGTTCCTGCGTCAGCCGCGCCAGCGTACCCGCCAGTTTCGGTCGGTCGAGCGAGTGAATCGCATCGAAAAGCTCCATCGCCTGGCGAGCCTTGTTGGTTTGCAACGGGCCGATCAGGTGCAGCTGGATGTCATCGAAACGGTCCCGGAAACCGGGCCATTTCCGTGAGGCTTCCTGCACCTGGTTTTCGCCGAATACCCGGTGCCCCTGCTCCAGCACCGCCTGCACCCGGTCATCCGGCTGGCGCTTGGACACGGCGATCAGCGTTACCGAGCCGGGGGCGCGGCCGGCGCCTTCGGCAGCGGTGTCGATGCGGGTCTGGATATCGGTCAGCGGCATTGTGGTGTCCCCGGACATGATCGCGTTCTGCGCGGCAGGAAAACACCAGTTGGCCGGAAAAGAAAAGGGCAGGCCCGAAGGCCTGCCCAATATCACGCTGATGCGTCGTTCAGCTTAGAAGCTGAAGTACACACCGGCCTGAACGGTGGTGTTGTCGTTCGACGACTCGCGTGCGCCTGCTTCGAAGGACACGCCGCCACCCAGGTCGTAGGAGTAGTGGATACCGTAACCGGTACCTTCACGGTTGTTCGAACCTGCAACGCCATCACGGTTGTCGTTACGGCCGTTGGCCACGTCAGCCGCGTCAACCGAGTCTTCCTGGGTCACGTATGCAACCAGGTTGCCGGCTGCACCGACGTCGACGTTGCCGTACAGGCCGTACTTGCTGATGCCGTCGTTGTCGGCATAGGCCAGACGGACACCGAAGATGCCCAAGTCACCCGCGACGGAGAGGAACAGCTTGTCTTCCCACATTGCGCTCGAGTCCTGGTACGCGATTGCCGCGGTCCAGTCGCCGAAGGTGTAGGCCAGGTTGATCGCGGTGCGATCGATGCCGCCGTTGTTGCGCAGGGCGTAGGTTTCGTTGTCCTGGCTGTACGAAATGTGGCCGCTGAAGCCGCCTGCCGAGTACAGAACTTCAACACCGTTGGCGCCGAAGCCGGCCGACGAATATGCGTCCCAGTTGAACGACTCGCCGTTCACGTTGGTGACCAGCGATTCGAAGCCTGCGCCGTCGATGCCGATGCCGGCTGCGCGGGTTTCAAGATACAGGCCCGGTGCGTTTTCGATTGCGCCGATGATGTTGCCAACACCCAGGGTGAAGCCACCGGTGGTCACGTAGAAGCGTGCGCCGTTGAAGATCGCGCCACCGCCCAGCTGGGCATCGTCCAGCGTGCCGTCAGCGTTGGTGTCGACGACGGTCAGAGGGCCCGATGCGCCGGAGTTGTCACGGCTTTCAGCCTGTGCGCGGAAGCGAGCACCGAAGGTCACACCGTTGTCGGTTTCGGTGGTCATGTCCACCTGCAGACGCAGACGGCTGGTCAGGGTGGTCGAGGACACACCGTTGACGGCCGAATCGTTGGCTTCGTTATAGTCCAGACCGAAGCGGCCATAACCGCTCAGCCGAACGTCCGCGGCTGCGACGCTTGCGGTCGCGACCAGTGCGGTCGTAGCGAAGAGAATCTTTTTCATTTTGCTTCCCTCGGTTTCAATCCATACGCCCAAACCGGAGAATCCCGGCGTGGGTATGGCAAGGGGTTTCGCTCTTTCGGCCCCGTCTTGGCAAGGGTTGCGACCAGCCGTCAGGGAAACCGGCACCGATTGGTGCAGCTTTGCCACACCCGTTGCCACCTGCCGTCACGTCAGCCGCCCGCAAACATCCCGAACGGCGCCATCTCCGGTCGGGATGCCGTGCAGACTATGGCCTTGCCCCACCGGGCCTGCTTGGGTAGGAGTTTGCGGAACGATGCGCTGCGGAAACGCCAGATGACACCCAGAACCCTGCTCAAGGCGGCACTCATATTCTCTCTTTGCGCGGCGGTTTCGGCCTGCGGCGGCCGGCGCACGGGCGGTGGGCCGGTCGGTGAAGCTCCTCCGGGCGGGCTGGAGACCAATAACCGCGGAACTGCCGGTAGCAATTACGAAAAATCGTCGATCTGGGACATTTTCGGCCCGACGAAGGGCGACCAGACCGTCAACGTGAACCGGTATATATGGGCTGCGACGCTGGACGTGCTCGATTTTCTGCCGGTTCAGGATGTCGACCCGTTCACCGGCGTCATCATCACCGGCTATGGCACACCGCCCGGCGGCGGGCGGTCCTATCGCGCCACCGTGCATATCAAGGATCCGGCGCTGGATGCGCGGTCGCTGAACGTCTCGTTGCATACGCGCAACGGACCGGCCAGCGCAGGTACCACCCGCGCGGTCGAGGACGCGATCCTGGCCCGTGCCCGGCAGCTCAGGATCGGCGACAGCAAGCTCTGATTCCAGCGCCGGTAAAAAGCACCGGCAACAAGCTCTGGCAACGCGCCGGAAATCGCACTATCACCACGCCGGGCCACGCGCCCGGCGTTTTCAGTCAAGGTCAACCAGGGGACCAGCACCGGTATGTCGCGTTACACCGCCTCCGAAATCGAAGCGAAATGGCAACAGGCCTGGGACGAGGCCGGGCTCTTTACCGCGCGGCGCGATCAAAGCCGCCCGAAATACTATGTGCTGGAGATGTTCCCCTACCCGTCGGGCCGCATCCATATGGGGCATGTACGCAACTACACGATGGGCGACGTGGTGGCCCGGCACAAGCTGGCGACGGGTCACAACGTGCTGCACCCGATGGGGTGGGACGCTTTTGGCATGCCGGCCGAAAACGCGGCGATGGCCTCGGGCGGGCACCCCAAGGACTGGACCTATCAGAACATCGCCGACATGCGCGCGCAGATGAAACCGCTGGGCCTGTCGATCGACTGGTCACGCGAATTCGCCACCTGCGATCCCGAATATTACGGTCAGCAGCAAGCACTGTTCCTCGACATGCTCGAAGCCGGGCTGGTCTATCGCAAGGCCGCCGTGGTCAACTGGGACCCGGTGGACATGACCGTTCTGGCCAACGAACAGGTCATCGACGGCAAGGGCTGGCGGTCGGGTGCCGAGGTGGAGCGGCGCGAGCTGACCCAGTGGTTCTTCAAGATTTCCGACATGGCGGGCGAGTTGCTCGACGCGCTCGACGGGCTGGAAAACTGGCCCGCCAAGGTACGGCTGATGCAGGAAAACTGGATCGGCAAGAGCCGCGGCCTTCAGTTCGCCTTCGATCTGACCGCACCCGCCTGCGGCCATGAGGCGGTCGAGGTCTACACCACCCGGCCCGACACACTGATGGGCGCCAGTTTCATCGGCATCTCGCCCGATCACCCGTTGTCGCGAGCGCTGGAGGCGGAAAACCCCGAACTGGCGGCGTTCAACGCGCAGGTGCGCAAATCCGGTACTTCCGAGGAAGCGCTGGAAAAGGCCGAGAAACTGGGGTTCGACACCGGTCTGAAATGCCGTCACCCGCTGAACCCGGATTGGGAACTGCCGGTCTGGGTCGCCAACTTCATCCTGATGGACTATGGCACCGGGGCGATCTTTGCCTGTCCCGCGCATGACCAGCGTGACCTGGATTTCTGCCGCAAATACGACCTGCCGGTGATCGACACCTTCTTTGCGC
>CAYGNB010000079.1:0-2367 GCA_964351135.1 uncultured Rhodobacterales bacterium
GCAGTTGCGGCACCAGCCCTTCGCTCTGGACGAGCCCGTAGCCTTGGGTCAGACTATCACCGAACATCGCCACAGTAACCGTTTCCGCCCGCGCCGCCGTGCTGAAATGGCCGACCCACAACCACATCACGAGAGCCAGCAGAACCTTGCGCATGTCGCCTTCCCCTTCCGAACCCGCGTTATCGCTCAGACAGGCCGCATTGACGCTGAATGGCAATGCCGGACCGGTGAATATCCTGCACGATCTCACATTCGAGGTGAAGCGCGGTGAATCACTGGCACTGGTCGGACCATCCGGGTCCGGCAAATCCTCGGCGCTGATGTTGATGGGCGGGCTGGAACGCGCCAGCGGCGGCAGCGTCATCGCATTGGGTCACGATCTGACCACGATGGACGAGGATGCGCTGGCCCGGTTCCGCCGCGACCGTATGGGTGTGGTGTTCCAGAGTTTTCACCTGATCCCGACCATGACCGCGCTGGAAAACGTGGCCACGCCGCTGGAACTGGCGGGCCATCGCGATGCCTTTGCCCGCGCGGCGGCCGAACTGGAAACGGTCGGCTTGTCGGGCCGCACGGATCATTACCCCGCGCAGATGTCGGGCGGCGAACAGCAGCGGGTCGCTCTGGCGCGCGCCTCGGCCCCGCGTCCGGACATTTTGCTGGCCGATGAACCCACCGGCAATCTCGACGAGGCCAATGGCGCGGCGATCATGGACCTGCTGTTCAACCTTCGGGATCGGCACGGGGCGACACTGGTACTTGTGACGCACGCCCCCGAACTCGCGGCGCGCTGCGACCGGGTAGTGCGGTTGCGCGACGGGCGGGTCGAGGACGACTGCGCCAGCGAGGCGGCCGAGTGAGCCTGCCCATGGCCGCACGTCTGGCCCGGCGCGAGCTGCGCGGCGGGCTGCGCGGGTTTCGCATCCTGCTGGCCTGTCTGACGCTCGGGGTCGCGGCGATTGCCGCGGTCGGCAGCACCCGCAGCGCTATCCATGCAGGGCTCGCGCGCGACGGCGCCGTGCTTCTGGGCGGCGACGCCGAGATGAGTTTCACTTATCGCCGTGCCAATGACGAGGAACACGCCTGGATGCGCGGCCATGCCGCCGCGATATCCGAGGTGATCGATTTCCGGTCGATGGCGGTGGTCGGCAGCGGCGATGAGGCCGACCGCGCGCTGACCCAGGTCAAGGCGGTTGATGACGCCTATCCACTGACGGGCCGGGTCGGCTTGTCTCCGGACACGTCGCTGGCGCAGGCGCTGGCCGGACGGGACGGGTTGCCAGGCGTTGTGATGGAACGCAGCCTTGTGGATCGGCTCGGACTGTCGCCGGGCGACAGGCTGCGATTCGGCGCTCGCGACTTCGTACTGACCGCGACACTGACCCATGAACCCGACGGCGCAGCGTCGGGCTTTGCCCTCGCGCCCCGCAGTATCGTTGCCTCCGCCGCGCTGGAAACCTCGGGCTTGCTTGCCCCTGGCACGCTGTTTTCGACCCGCTACCGCCTGACGCTGCCCGATGGGGCTGCGCTGGTACCACTGGCGGGCGAGGCCCGCGCCGCGTTTCGCGACAGCGGCATGCGCTGGCGGGATGCCCGCAACGGCGCCCCCGGTGTGGCGCGATTCGTGGATCGTCTGGGCGCCTTTCTCGTACTGGTGGGATTGTCCGGGCTGGCGGTGGGCGGCGTCGGTGTATCCGCTGCAGTACGCGCCTATCTGGCGGGCAAGACCGACACCATCGCCACCCTGCGCACACTCGGCGCGGACCGGATCACCGTCTTTGCCTCGTATTTTCTGCAGGTGGGCCTGCTGTCGGGGCTGGGCGTGGCCCTAGGGCTGGTTCTGGGCGGGCTGCTGCCGCTGGCACTGTCACCGCTGATCACGGCCCACCTTCCGGTACCCGCCGTGTTTACGATCTATCCAGTGCCGCTGATCGAGGCCGCGATCTACGGGATGCTCACGGCGCTGATCTTCACACTCTGGCCGCTGGCCCGTACCGAAGAGGTACGGGCCGCAACCCTATTCCGGGATGCACTGTCGGCGGGCCGGGTTCTGCCCCGGCCGCGCTATGTGCTGCTCACGCTGGCGGCGCTGGCGCTGCTGCTGGCGCTGGCCGCCGGGTTCAGCGGGCGGCGCTGGCTGACGCTATGGACCGCAGGCGGCATCATCGGCACGCTCGTGGCGCTGTCCGTGGCGGCGCTGGCGATCCGCGGTCTGGCGCGGCGCGGCGCATCCGGCACACGGGGGCGCCCGGCCCTGCGCTGGGCGCTGGCGGCAATCGGCGGACCGCGCGAACACGCCGTATCCGTGGTGCTGTCGCTGGGGCTGGGCCTGTCGGTGCTGGCCGCTGTCAGCCAGATCGACGGCAA
>CAYGNB010000079.1:2467-10819 GCA_964351135.1 uncultured Rhodobacterales bacterium
TGTCGCTGGGGCTGGGCCTGTCGGTGCTGGCCGCTGTCAGCCAGATCGACGGCAACCTGCGGCGCGCCATCACCGGTAACCTGCCCGATGTTGCACCATCGTTTTTCTTCGTCGATATCCAACGCGACCAGATGCCCGGCTTTGCGGCACGGCTCGACGCGGACCCGTCGGTCAGCCGGGTCGAGTCCGCCCCCATGCTGCGGGGCGTGATCACCCGCATCAACGACCGCCCCGCGCAAGAGGTTGCCGGCAACCACTGGGTGCTGCGGGGCGATCGCGGCGTGACCTATGCGGACGTGCCACCACCGGGCACGACAATCACCGAGGGCGAATGGTGGCCCCCCGGTTACACCGGCCCACCCCGCGTCAGCTTTGCCGCCGAAGAAGCCGCCGAGATGGGGCTGCGCCTGGGCGATCGGATCACCGTCAACGTTCTCGGCCGCGACCTCACCGCCACGATCACCAGCTTTCGCGAGGTCGATTTCTCGACCGCCGGCATGGGGTTCGTGCTGTCGATGAACCCCGCCGCGCTGATCGGTGCCCCGCATAGCTTCATCGCCACCGTCTATGCCGACGACAGCGCCGAAGCCACGATTCTGCGCGATCTCGCCGGGGCCTATCCCAACATCACGGCAATCCGCGTCCGCGACGCCATCGACCGCGTATCCGGTGTGCTCGCGGGGCTGGCATCGGCAACATCTCTGGGCGCGGCGGTCACTCTGGTCACCGGGTTCCTGGTGCTGATCGGTGCCGGTGCGGCGGGCGAAGCGGCCCGCGCCTACGAGGCGGCGATCCTGAAGACATTGGGCGCGACCCGCTGGCGCATCCTGACCAGCTTCGCCCTGCGGGCGGCAATCCTTGGCGCTGCAGCGGGGCTGGTGGCGCTGGCGGCCGGCATCGCAGGCGGCTGGGCGGTCAGCCACTTCGTGTTCGAAACCCGGTTCGCCGTGGTCTGGCCAGCGGCGCTGGCAATCGTATGTGGCGGCATCGCCGCCACCCTGCTTGCCGGGCTGGCCTTTGCCGCCCGCCCACTGGCGGCCCGGCCGGCCCGGATCCTGCGCAGCCGCGACTGATAATGACCTAGCGTGCGCAGGCCACCGGTTGCAGCATCCGTATCAGGTCGCTGTTGTCGCAGACCAGCGCGTTCAGCGTCACCTCGTCCAACGCCATGAAAAACGCCTGCGCCGCATCGGCCAGCGCCAGCTTCAGCCGGCAGGCATCGGTCAACGGGCAAGTGTTGTCGGCATCGGCGAAACATTCCACCACCGGCAAGTCCCCTTCGACGTCGCGGAAGACATCCCCGATACGGATCTCGGCCGCGGCGCGCGCCAAAGACATGCCCCCGTTCCGGCCGCGCTGGGTCTTGAGATACCCCAGCTGCGCCAGTTGGTTGATGACCTGCGCCAGATGGTTTTCCGAGATGTTGCAGCAGGACGCGATCTCGGCCTTGGTCACCAGGCGGTCATCGTTAACCGCACAATACATCAACAGGCGAACGGCGATATTGGTTCGTTTCGTGATTCTCACGGAAACCCTCCTGTCACTTTGCGACATCTGTCATCTTGCACAGGCCGGAAAAAGTCGGTTTGACATATATCAATCCGACCCGATCAAAACGGAATCCGCCCGTGTCCGACCCGCATTTCTTTGGCTATGGCAGCCTGGTGAACCGCGCCACACACGCCTATCCCGACCTGCACCGGGCGCGGCTCAGGGGCTGGCGCCGGGCCTGGGCGCAAACGTCGCTGCGCACGGTGGCTTTCCTCACGATCGTGCCTGCGGACCCGCACGCCGAAATCGACGGGCTGACCGCGCGCGTGCCCAACAGCGACTGGGCGGCGCTCGACGCGCGTGAATGGGCCTACGACCGAATCACCGTCACCGCCAAAGTCACACGCCCGGCCCCGCATCCACAGGAAATCGCGGTTTACTCTGTCCCGTCCAGGCATCGCAACGCCCCCACCGACGACCACCCGATCCTGCTGAGCTATCTCGACGTCGTGGTGCAGGGTTACCTGCGCGAATTCGGTGAAACCGGTGCCGCGCGGTTCTTCGCCACCACCGATGGCTGGCAGGCCCCTGTGCTGGATGACCGCGCAGAGCCGCGCTATCCCCGTCACCAATGCCTGACCGGCGCGGAAACCGCGCTGGTCGACGATCTGCTCGGCTCCTGCGGCGCCACGATCATCGCCGCTGCCTGACAGGGCCGCGCCGCTTCCTCTTGCCGAAAATATCCCCGCCGGAGGCTCCCGCAGCCAGCCACCCGCGCTGGAGCCTGCCGTCAGGAACGCGCGCGGATCACCTGCAGCAACGGCATCAGGGTCGCCATCTCGGGGCCGCGTTCCCGGCCCGTCAGCGCCTTGCGCAGCGGCATGAACAACCCCTTGCCCTTGCGGCCGGTCGCCTCTTTCACCGCCGTTGTCCAACTGGCCCAGGTGGTTTCATCGAACGGCCCTTCGGGCAACAGCGCAATTGCCTGCGCAACGAATTCGGCATCGCCCTCGTCGATCAGCGGCTCGACCCCGTCGCGGCACAGCGCCCACCATTCGCCAAGATCGTTGAGCGTGGTGATATTGTCCCGCGCCACCGCCCAGAAGGCCGGGGCGAGGTCATCCGGCACACCCAGCGCCGCAACCTCGTCGGCGACCGCATCCAGCGGCAGGCCCTGCAGATAACGGGCCGTCAGGGGATAAAGATCCTCGACATCGAACTTGGTCGGGGCGGCACCGAACCGGGTTACGTCGAACCCTTCGATCAGCGCGGCCATATCCGTCCGCAGTTCAACCGGATCCGCCGACCCCAGCCGCGCCATCAGGCTCAGCAGCGCCATCGGCTGCACCCCGGCCTCGCGCAGATCGCGCAACGCCAGCGTCCCCAGCCGTTTCGACAGCGCCTCGCCCTGCGGACCGGTCAGCAGCGAATGGTGGGCAAAGCGCGGACAATCGCCGCCAAGCGCCTCGATGATCTGGATCTGGGTTGCGGTGTTGGTGACATGGTCCGCGCCGCGCACCACATCCGTCACCCCCATTTCGGTGTCGTCCACCACCGAGGCCAGCGTATAGAGCACCTGCCCGTCGCCACGGATCAGCACCGGATCCGACACGCTTGCGGCATCGATCGACACATCGCCCAGGATGCCGTCAGGCCATTCGATCCGTTCCTGATCCAGTTTGAACCGCCAGACACCGTTGCCGCGCTCGGCGCGCAACGCTGCCCTTTCGTCATCGGACAATGCCAGCGCGGCGCGGTCATAGACCGGCGGACGGCCCATGTTCAGCAGCTTCTTGCGCTTCAGATCCAGTTCGGTCGGGGTCTCGAACGCCTCGTAGAACCGGCCCATCCCGCGCAGCCGGTCGGCGGCCTCGGCATAGCGGTCCAGCCGTTCCGACTGCCGCTCCACCCGGTCCCAATGCAGACCCAGCCAGTCGAGGTCCTGCTTGATCGCGTCCACGTATTCTTCCTTCGACCGCTCCGGGTCGGTGTCGTCGATACGCAGGATGAAGGTGCCGCCCGCCTTGCGTGCGATCAGCCAGTTCATCAGCGCCGTGCGCAGATTGCCGACATGGATATAGCCGGTGGGCGACGGGGCGAAACGGGTGGTGGTCATGGATGTCTCCTGTGAACGGGCGCCCTTTGTCACAGGGGGGGCCGATTGTCCAGCAAACGGACGGGCTACGCGGGCGTTACGGGCCATATATCCCGCAGTCGTGCCAGCCCTGCGACCACCAGGTCTTCCAGCACCGTTTCGTCCACATCCGCGAGCGTGTTGATGTACAGGCAGGATTTGCCCAGACGGTGCTTGCCCAACCTGGGCAGGATTTCGGGGAACCCGTCGTAGCCCGGCATGATGTAGATCACCAGCGATGCCTTGCGCGGGCTGAACCCGGTGGCCAGGAAATCACCCTCGCGCCCACTGTCATAGCGATAGTGATACCGACCGTATCCGACGATGGATGGCCCCCACATCACCGGGCCGAACCCGGTGGCACGCCGGAACAGCGTGTCCAGCGCACGGGCATCAGCAGCCCGGCGCGGCGGCGTCACTGTGTCGAGAAACGCGGCGACATCGACACCGGTGGGAACGGTCTTGTTGCCGGCCATGTCCATCAGGATACCACGATCCACGCGTGTTCACAGCCCCGTGCGCAGTGGTTTTTCCGACTCGGTGGGCATGTTAGCGTACGCACAATCGCAACGAGAGGAGTGCTGCCATGACCCGCCCCACGCTGACCCGCCGCGCCGCCCTGACCGGGGCCGCCGCCCTGCCGCTCGCCGCTGCGGCGACAGGCCGGCTGCAGGCCGGCGCCCCCATGTCATCCGGCGGTAATGCACCTTACCATCGGTTCAAACTGGGTGATTTCGAGGTAACGACCATCCTCGCCGGAACGCGTGCCGTAGATGAGCCGCAGAAAACCTTTGGCATGAACGCCTCGGCCGAGGAATTCGCCGCAGCCAGTGCCGCCGCGCATATCCCCACCGACCGCACGCAGTTCTTCTTTACCCCCACGGTGGTCAATACCGGGCCTGAACTGATCCTGTTCGACACCGGCCTGAATGCAGATGCCACCACCGCCGCGCTGGCCGCTGCCGGATATACGCCCGACCAGGTGGATACGGTGGTGATCACCCACATGCACGGCGATCACATCGGCGGGATGATGAAGGATGGCGCCCCCACCTATCCCAATGCGCGGGTTCTGACCGGTCAGGTCGAGTTCGATGCCTGGGCAGGGATGGAAAACGAAACCTTCGAGGCGCAGATGCGCCCGGTGGCGGAGCGGACCGAGTTTCTGAAGGACGGCGACAGCGTCTTTTCGGGCATCACCGCGATGGCCGCCTTTGGCCACACGCCGGGGCACATGACCTACATGCTGGAAAGCGGCGGCAAACAGCTGTTGCTGATGGCCGACGTGGCCAACCACTATGTCTGGTCGCTCGCCTATCCCGACTGGGAGGTCAGGTTCGACATGGACAAGGCCGCCGCCGCCGCATCGCGCCGCAAGGTGCTGGGGATGCTCGCCGCCGACGGGATTCCGCTGATCGGATACCATATGCCGTTCCCGGCGCTGGGTTTCGTCGACACCCGCGACGACGGGTTCCACTACGTACCTCACGGTTACCAGATGATGCTGTAGAGCGTTACCGGTTCGTCCAGAAATACCTGCCAGCACCGGTTGCGCCGGGCATCATCGGGCGCAATCCGGCTACGGAAGGACGAGACCCAGCGAACGAAACGCCCCGTTCCGCCTTCCGACTGCGTCGACTGCCAGTTTTCCATACATATGCCGTCGACCAGCATCTCGCACTCTCCTCAGGCAGCGTGAAACACGAAGGATCGCATCGACACCGACCCGAGGTCGATGGCGTCGGTCATGAAGGTCAGGCCGTCGCGCGCATCCGATGCGCCGGCGACGGTCAGAGCGGGCAGGTAGTGGTCCACCGTCGGATGGGCCATGCGCAGCAGCGACCCCAGCCTTTCCCGGTCGGCAAGGCTTGCGAAGTCGCGCGCGCCCAACCGGTCAGTAAAGAGCTCGTCGAATTCCAGCGCAAAATCGAGAGGTTTGGCGCCTGCGTCCCACCGAACTGCGCGAAGGTTATGGACCACATTGCCCGATCCGAGGATCAGAACGCCTCGGTCACGCAGTTCCGACAGCGCCTGCCCGATCTCGAGCTGATGGTCGAGACCCCGGCCCATGTCGACCGAAATCTGGAACACCGGCACGTCGGCATCGGGATAGAGAAACTTCAGAACCGTCCATGCGCCGTGATCGAGACCCCAAGTGTCGTCCTCCTCGGCGCGGTGACTAGCCAGCAGCGCCACCACGTCGCGCGCAAGGCCGGGATCGCCGGGCGCGGGATAGGTCTCGGCATAAAGCGCATCGGGGAAGCCATAGAAATCGTGGATCGTGCGCGGCATGGCTGAGACGTCGATCAGTGTGGTGCCGCGCGTCATCCAGTGTGCGGAAACGACGAGGATCGCCCGGGGCCGGGGCAGGTTGCGGCCCAGCTCGGACCAGGCCCGGCTGAACGCGGTGTCCTCGATGGCGTTCATCGGGCTGCCATGGCCGAGAAAAACCAGCGGCATACGGTCGGTGGGCGTCAGGCGGTCGCGCAGGTTCTGCAGGTCGTGTGCAATGCTCATCTCGATACTCCCATGCCCCGGGGGCAGAGGACCGCCAGCGCGGCGGCCCCTCCGTGTCAGGCGAACCGGCCGAGTGCCTTCTGAATGGCCGGGACGCGCAGGGCGAAGGCACCCGCGCCCAGCACGCCGATGGCAGCCTGGACGATGGCCCAGAACAGCGGGAATTCCCAGCCGCCGCCGGCATTCGAGAAGGTCCAGCCGTTGCCCGCATGGGCCCAGGCAGCGCCCAGCAGCACCGCAACGAGCGGCACCGAGACGAGCCGGACACCGACGCCGAGGATCAGCGCCGCGCCGCCGCCGATTTCGGCGAGAATGGTCAGGTAGGCGAAGATCGCGGGCAAACCGAGGCTTTCGAAGAAGCCGACGGTGCCAGGAATGGTGAAGACGAAAAGCTTGGTCAGGCCATGGGCGAGAAGAAGCACCCCGCTGCTCACGCGCAGGGCGAAGGCTGCATAGTCGGCATTGGTCTGGGTGGTCATTTCGGTTTCCTTTCAAGGGGGCTTTCCGGTCTGATGCGAAACTAGGGGCCGCAACGTTTCAACAAAATGGAGACTTTGTTGAATGACTATCCTCATTATGTTCTTAATGCAGACACCATGGACATCGTCGACGAACTCAGGGCTTTCGTGGCCACGGCCCAGACCGGCTCCTTCACCGCGGCGGCGGATCAGCTCGGGATCTCCAACCGGCTCACCTCGAAATACGTGGCCGGGCTGGAAACGCGGCTCGGAGCACGGCTGTTCCAGCGCACCACCCGCAGGGTGGGCCTGACCCCCGCCGGCGAGGACCTGCTGGCGCGCGCGCCTGCCCTGCTCGACGATCTCGACGATGTGCTGGCAGAGGTGGCGGAAGGCTCGCGCGGGTTCTCCGGCATAATCCGCATCTCCGCCCCGGTCACTTTCGGCGAAATCTATGTGGGCGCGATGCTTGGACGCTTTGCTGAGAAGAACCCCGGCCTGACCTTCGATCTGCGGCTGAACGACCGCTATGCCGACCTCGCGAGCGAGGGGATCGACCTTGCCTTCCGCATGGGCCGCTCCGAGATGCTGTCGATCAAGGCGCGAAAGCTCGGTGAGTTCCGCTCCCTACTGGTCGCAAGCCCCGCCTATCTCGCAGCGCACGGCGCCCCCCGCACACCCGAGGATCTGTCAGCGCACAGCTGTATCGTCGATACCAACCGGCGTACACCGCGCCGCTGGACGTTCCACGAGGGCGAAACCGAGCACGTTGCCAATGTGCAGGGGCGATTTCACCTCAACTCGGCGCGGGCGGCGGCGGAACTGGCTGCGGCCGGTCTGGGAATCGCCTATGCGCCGCGCTTCGCCATCTGCGACATGTTGGAAACCGGTCGCCTCGTGCCGGTGATGACCGGCTTTCGCGGCGAAACCGGCCCCCTCAGCGCCGTCTATCTGGAAGGGCGTGCGCTGCCGCGAAAGATCCGCGCGCTGATCGACTTTGCATTGGAGGACATTCGCGCCGCGGATATCCTCTGACATCCGGAGACGGACGGTCATGGAAAAGGCGCTCGACGCTCAGACAACACGATCTGCCGGCAACACTCGATCTGGCCTCATGAAGCCCGAAGCCGGTTCTCCGGCCACAAATGAAAATGAGGGATCCACCTCAATTCATCCAGCCCGAAGAACATTGCTGCGCCAACAGCCTGAGACGTCTGGACCGTCCCGCGTTGATCAGGACGGGTCGCGCCAGCGGTTGACGATGGGATAGCGGCGGTCGAGCCAGAACGCCCCCTTGGTCAGCCGCGGGCCCGGCGCCGACTGGAACCGCTTGTATTCGCTGAGATAGATCAGGCGCTCGACCTTGCGCGCCACATCGCGGTCGAACCCGGCGGCGACGCAATCGGCAATCGACCCGTCGCGATCCACCAGAATTTCCAGCATCGCATCCAGTTCTGGGTAATCCGGCAGGCTGTCGCTGTCTTTCTGATCTTCGCGCAGTTCGGCGCTGGGCGGCTTGTCGATCACGCGCGGCGGGATCACCTGCCCCGGTGGCCCCATCATCCAGTCGCGATGGTTGGCGTTACGCCAGCGGCAGGTCTCGAACACACGGGTCTTGTAGAGATCCTTGAGCGGGTTGTAGCCCCCGGCCATGTCGCCATAGATCGTGGCATAGCCCACCGCCACCTCGGACTTGTTGCCGGTGGTCAGCAGCATCTCGCCGAACTTGTTGGACAGCGCCATCAGCAGCAG
>CAYGNB010000080.1:0-10794 GCA_964351135.1 uncultured Rhodobacterales bacterium
TCGGCAATGCGCAGCTCGGCGGTTTCGGCGATCGCGGCGGAGAAATCGCGCCAGAACCGGTTCAGCACCTGTTTATAATCCGCGTCGCCCGCGCTGATCTGGTCGAGCTCTTCTTCCAGGTTGGCGGTGAACTCATAGCCCACGTATTTGCGAAAGAAGTTCAGCAGGAAGATCGTGACGATCCGGCCCTTGTCCTCGGGGATCAGGCGGTTCTTGTCCTTGCGGACATATTCGCGGTCCTGGATCGTGGTGACGATGCTGGCATAGGTCGAGGGGCGGCCGATGCCCAGCTCTTCCATCTTCTTGACCAGCGTCGCTTCGGTATAGCGCGGCGGGGGCTGGGTAAAATGCTGTTCCGGGATGACACCGCGCTTTTCGGCTGTTTCGCCCTGGGCGATCTGCGGCAGACGCTTGTCGTCATCCTCGGTCGTCTGGTCGTCGCGGCCTTCCTCGTAGACCCGCAGGAACCCGTCGAACAACACCACCTGTCCGGTGGCGCGCAGGCCCACCTGACCGTCGGCGCTGCCGATCTCGACCGTGGTCCGTTCGAGCCGCGCGCCTTCCATCTGGCAGGCCAGGGTGCGTTTCCAGATTAGGTCATAGAGTTTGCGCTGGTCCTGGTCGGTCACCTTCAGGCCGGCCGCGTCCAGCATCATGTCGGTGGGACGGATACACTCATGCGCTTCCTGCGCGTTCTTGGCCTTGTTCTTGTAGACCCGCGGCGATCCCGGCACGTATTCGGCGCCATAGCGCGCGGCGATCGCATCACGCGCCGCCGTCACGGCTTCGGGGGCCATGTCGATGCCGTCGGTCCGCATATAGGTAATGTATCCCGCCTCGTAGAGCCGCTGCGCCGCGCCCATCGTCTGGCGCGCGCCCATGCCGAACTTGCGGCTGGCCTCTTGCTGCAGGGTCGAGGTCATGAATGGCGGCGAGGGGTTGCGGCTGGCGGGTTTGGCCTCGACCGCCTGCACGATCAGGTCGCGGCTGGCAATGGCCTGAACCGCCATCTCGGCCTGGGTTTCGTTGCCCAGCGACATCTTGTCGAGCTTGTCGCCCGCAAGCGATACCAGCCGGGCCTCGTACTCCTGCCCGCGCGGGGTGCTGAGGATCGCCTTGACGGTCCAGTATTCCTGCGGATCGAAGGCCTCGATCTCCATTTCGCGTTCGACGATCAGGCGCAGGCAGACAGACTGCACCCGGCCCGCGGACCGCGCGCCCGGCAGCTTGCGCCACAGCACGGGTGACAGGTTGAACCCGACCAGATAATCCAGCGCGCGCCGCGCCAGATAGGCCTCGACCAGCGGCGCGTCGATTTCGCGCGGGTTCTGCATCGCCTCGGTGACTGCGGATTTGGTGATCGCGTTGAACACGACCCGGCTGACCGGCGTGTCCTTTTTCAGCGCACGGCGTTTGCGCAGCGCCTCTTCCAAATGCCAGGAAATCGCCTCGCCCTCGCGGTCGGGGTCGGTGGCGAGAATCAGGGCATTGTCCTCTTTCAGCGCGTCGGCGATTGCCTTGACATGTTTGCGGCTGTCAACGCCGACCTCCCATGTCATGGCGAATTCGTCGTCGGGGTCGACCGATCCGTCCTTGGCGGGCAGATCGCGCACATGCCCATAGGATGCCAGCACGGTATAATCGTCGCCGAGATACTTGTTGATCGTCTTGGCCTTGGCCGGGGATTCGACAACGACGACGGGCATTGGGCGGGGTTCCTCACGGTTGGGATATGCGGCGTCTATGGCGGCGCAACATGTGGGGCGCAAGGGGAGATTGTCAATCCGAAGCCATGCGGCATCTTGCAGGTAATTGGGAACGCTTGCAAAATACCGCCGCGCGGACAAGTTCGGCGCGACTCGCAGCTCAATCCTTGCGCGTCAGCAACCCGCCGGGCTGGCGTTGCACCCGCCCGTCCAGTTCGAGATCCACGATGACCGGCGCCGCCTCGCCCGGTGTCAGCGACAGGTCGCGGATCACCTGATCCTCGGGAACGGGCGCCATGCCCAGCCGGGACAGGATCATGTCGTGCAGGCTGGCCGTGTCGCGCAGGCTGCGGCGTTCCGGCGGGGGCGGCGGCAGGTCGAGCAGCGCCTCGGGCGTGGCCGGGGCGGGGTCGGGTTTCGGTTGGGAGGGCAGGGCGCCGAGGACGTCCTCGGCCCCGCGCACCAGCGTTGCGCCGTCGCGGATCAGCATGTTGCACCCTGCGGCGCGGGCGTCGAAGGGATGACCCGGAACCGCCAGCACCTCGCGCCCCTGGTCGAGCGCGTCGCGCGCGGTGATCAGGCTTCCCGATTTCGCGGCGGCTTCGATCACCACGACCGCGCGGGACAGGCCCGACACGATGCGGTTGCGCGGCGGAAAATGGCGGGCGTGCGGCTCAACCCCCATCGGCTGTTCCGACAGGCGCAGCCCGCAGGCCGCGATGTCCTGCGCCAGTTGCATGTTCTCGACCGGATAAACATGGTCGACGCCGCCGGCCATCACCGCGACGGTGCCGGTGGCCAGCGCGCCGATATGGGCGGCGGTATCGACGCCGCGCGCCAGGCCCGACGCGATCACATGCCCGGACAGGCCCAGATCGTGCGCCAGCTTGCGCGCCATGCGCGTGCCCAGGCTGGACGCGTTGCGCGCGCCGACCAGCGCGATCGCGGGACGGTGCAGCAGCGCGGTGTCGCCGATCGCCCAGAGCAGGGGCGGGGCGCCGGATATGCCGGCCAGCAACTCGGGATAGTCGGGATCGCCGAGGCACAAGAGCCGCGCGCGCGCGGCTCTTGCCCGTTTCAGTTCGGCCTCGATGATGCCGGCGGGACATGGTTCATAGTCCCGGACCCCGGCGGCGCGCGCCACTTCGGGCAGCGCATCCAGCGCGTTCTGCGCTGTGCCGTAGTCGGCCATCAACCTGTGAAAGGTCGACACCCCGACCCGGCGGGAGCGCAACAGGCGAAGCCACGCGAACCGATCGTCTTCCGTGGTGGGTGGGAATTGGGGGTGAGTGGAAGAACTGAATTCTCCGGTCATCCGCCGCTCCGCCTGATTGCAGGGACAGGCTTAGCGCGGCGGAAGTTAATGACAGGTGAACAATCGCGGATTCTTCGCTGATTTTCCGAAAAACCCGCGCAACGGCCCGGATGGCCGGTCAGGCGGCGGCACCGCCCACGGTCAGCCCGCCGATCAGCACGGTCGGCTGGCCCACGCCGACCGGCACCCATTGACCGGCCTTGCCGCAGGTGCCGATGCCAGGATCCAGCGCCATGTCGTTGCCCAGCCCGCGCACCTGCTGCAGCGCGGTGGGGCCGTCCCCGATCAGGGTCGCCCCCTTGACCGGCGCGCCGACCTTGCCATCCTTCACCCGGTATGCCTCGGTGCAGGAAAACACGAACTTGCCATTGGTGATGTCCACCTGGCCGCCGCCGAAACCGACCGCCCAGATCCCGTCGCGCATGCTCGCGACCAGATCGGCCGGGTCGCTGTCGCCGCCCAGCATGATCGTGTTGGTCATCCGTGGCATCGGGGCGTGTGCGTGGCTCTGCCGGCGGCCGTTGCCCGACGGCGCGACCCCCATCAGCCGCGCGTTCTGCCGGTCCTGCATATAGCCGGTCAGGATCCCGTCCTCGATCAACACGTTGCGCCGCGACGGAGTGCCCTCGTCGTCGAAAGAGATCGACCCGCGCCGGTCGGGCAAGGTGCCGTCATCGACCACGGTAACACCGGGGGCGGCGACGCGCTGTCCCATCAGACCGGCAAAGGCAGAGGTGCCCTTGCGGTTGAAATCGCCCTCCAGCCCGTGGCCGATTGCCTCGTGCAGCAGGATGCCGGGCCAGCCGGGGCCCAGGGCCACCTCCATCACACCGGCGGGGGCTGGTTCGGCATCGAGATTGACCAGCGCGATGCGCAGCGCCTCGCGCACTTGTGCCTGCCAGCCCGCCGGTTCCAGCAACCCGTCGAGCCCGGTTCGCCCGCCGCCGCCGGAACTGCCGGTTTCCCGCCGGCCGTCGCGCTCTACGATGACCGAGACGTTGACCCGGCTCATCGGGCGCACGTCGCGCAGATGGGTGCCGTCGGGGCGCAGGATCTCGATCTCCTGATGGGCCGCGGCGATCGTGGCGGACACCTGCACCACCCGTTCGTCGAGGCCGCGGGCAAAGGCGTCGATCTCGCGCAGGGTTTCGATCTTGACCGGAAAGGCGGTCGCACCGATCGGGTCGGCATCGGTGTAAAGCCGTCGGTTGGTGGCCGGCGGTGCGTCCGCCACCACGCCGCCGCCCGCGCCGACCGCCAGCCGCGCGGTTTCGGCGGCCCGCCGCAGCGCGGCCACCGACATTTCGGTCGAATGGGCATAACCGGTGGTTTCGCCGCGCACCGCGCGCAGCCCAAAGCCTTCGGTGGCGTCGAAACTGGCGGTGCGCAGTCGCCCGTCGTCGAAGACCAGCGCCTCGGACCGGCTGCGCTCGGCAAATATCTCGCCGTCGTCGGCCCCATCGGTGGCCGTGCGCAGAACCGACAGCGCCTCGTCCATCGGAAGCGCTGTGTCAAAGGGCCGAAAGGGTGTTTCGTGCATGCCGAAAGCCTCCGAAAAGTTGATCTAAATCAAAAAAAGCGTCGATGTGACGCTATCATGTCTCTTTATCTGCCGGTCGGAATATGATTTCTAGCGGCGACGATGACAACCGGGGGGCCCGTGTGATTGTTTGCGCCGCGCCCTGAGAGTCGGGAACCAGACAGCACACGCGATCTAACGATCAGGATACGACATGAAGAATGTACTGACCCTTTCCGGGCTTCTTGCCGCCCTTTCCGCTCTGCCGGCCGCGGCGCAGGAAGGTCTTGAATCCATTGGCAAACCCGTGAATGGCGCGATGGGGTTCCAGCCCGCCGCCACCGAGCTTGCCCGCGACATGCACTTTCTCGACCACCTGATCCTGATCATCATCACCGCGATTTGCGTTTTCGTGACCGCGCTGCTGCTGATCGTGATCGCGCGCTACAACCGGCGCGCCAACCCGAATCCCGCATCCTTCACCCACAATTCGCCGCTCGAAGTGGCGTGGACGGTGATTCCGATCGTGATTCTGGTGTTTATCGGGGCCTTTTCGCTGCCGGTGCTGTTCAAGCAGCAGGAAATCCCCGAAGGCGACATCACCATCAAGGTGACCGGCTACCAGTGGTACTGGGGCTATGAATATGTGGACGAAGGGTTCGAGTTCGAGAGCTTCAAGCTCGAAAAGGAAGAACTGGCCGAGTACGGGTATTCCGAGGATGAATATCTGCTGGCGACCGATACCGCCGTGGTGGTTCCGTTGGGCAAGACCATCGTGATGCAGGTCACTGGCGCCGACGTGATCCATTCCTGGACCATTCCCGCCTTTGGCGTGAAACAGGATGCGGTTCCCGGCCGCCTGGCCGAACTGTGGTTCGCCGCCGAAAAGGAAGGCACCTATTTCGGCCAGTGTTCCGAACTGTGCGGCAAGGATCACGCCTATATGCCGATCACCGTCAAGGTGGTGAGCGAAGAGGCCTATGCCGAATGGCTCGCTCAGGCGAAGGAAGAATATGCCGGCCTGTCCGGGGACGAGACCGCGCCTTTCCGCGTGGCGATGAACTGAGCCGGGGATGACCCGAACCGGGGCGGCGGGATTTGATCCCCGCCTGCCTCAGCAAGGACCAAGCGGCGCGCCCGGCGCGTCCGACGCAGTGACAGAACGACCATGAGCGACGCCAGCATCAACGCAAGCACCGCACGCCCGGGCGAGGCCGAATTCGGCGATTTCTTTGCCCTGCTCAAACCGCGTGTGATGTCGCTGGTGGTGTTCACCGCGCTGGTCGGGCTGCTGGCAGCACCGGTGCCGGTGCATCCGCTGATCGGGTTCAGCGCGATCCTGTTCATCGCGCTGGGCGGCGGCGCCTCTGGCGCGCTGAACATGTGGTGGGATGCCGATATCGATCGGGTGATGAAACGCACCCGCAACCGCCCGATTCCGGCCGGCCGGGTCGAACCGGGCGAGGCGCTGGGCTTCGGGTTGGCGCTGGCGGTGCTGTCGGTCACGATGCTGGCGCTGGCGACCAATATTGCCGCCGGGGCGATGCTGGGCTTCACCATCTTCTTCTATGTGGTCATCTACTCGATGTGGCTGAAGCGCACGACGCCGCAGAACATCGTCATCGGCGGTGCGGCGGGGGCCTTCCCGCCGGTGGTCGGCTGGCTGGCCGCGACCGGCAGCATGGCGGTCGAACCGTGGCTGATGTTCGCGCTGGTGTTCATGTGGACCCCGCCGCATTTCTGGTCGCTGGCGCTGTTCATGCGCTCGGACTACGACGATGCGGGGGTGCCGATGCTGACCGTCACCCATGGCCGCCGCGCCACCCGCACCCATATTCTGGTCTATACGGTGCTGCTGGCGCTGCTGTCGCTGGCCACCGCGTTCACCGGGGTCGGCGGACCGGTTTATCTGGCCGTTTCGCTGGTGATGAACACGCTGTTCCTGCGCGGCGCGCTGCGCATCCGTGCCCGCGACGAAGCCATGGCCGAGGCGGACAGCTTTGCCGTGGAACGCCGGTTCTTCCGCCTGTCGCTGCTCTACCTGTTCCTGCATTTCGGCGCGATCCTGGCCGAAACCCTGCTGGCGCCCTGGGGGCTGGGAGGCTGGGGATGAGCTTCGACCGCACCACCCACGAACTGCATCAGCGCCGCCGCAGCCGCAATATCGGGCTGGGGCTGGCGCTGGCCGCCTTTATCGCGCTGGTGTTCGGGCTGACCGTGGTCAAGGTGACCTCGGGCGATTTCGAACTGCCCCGCGCCGAGGAACTGAACTGATGCAGGCGCAGCAGAAAACCGCGATCCGGCTGGTCGGTGTCGTGCTGATCATGGGCGGGCTGGCCTGGGCGTCGGTGCCGTTCTACAACTGGTTCTGCCGCGTCACCGGCTTTGGCGGCACCACCAGCATTGCCGAGGCCGGGTCCGACGAGGTGCTCGACCGCACGGTCAAGATCCGCTTCGACGCGAGCAAGGAACGCGATTTCCCCTGGGACTTCAAACCGGTCGAGCGCGAGATGGAACTGCGTATCGGTGAAACCGGTCTGGCCTTTTACGAGGCGCATAACCCGACCGACCGGCCCATCGCCGGCGCGGCCAGCTATAATGTCTTTCCCTACGAGGCCGGCGGCTATTTCACGAAAATCGCCTGTTTCTGCTTTGAACAGCAGATCCTGCAGCCGGGCGAGACGGTGCAGATGCCGGTCACCTTCTATGTCGATCCCGAAATCGTGGACGACATCGACGCCAAGCACGTAAAGCGCATCACGCTTTCCTACACGTTCCACGAAATCGACCTGCCCGAGGGCGAAGACGCCCTTGACAGCGCGGCAGGCACCAACATGAATTGATGCCCGAGAGGTGAGGGACACTTAAATGGCACATGTAAAGAACCACGATTACCACATTCTGCACCCCTCGGTCTGGCCGTTTTTCGGAGCCGTGGCCGGGTTCGCCATGCTGGTCGGGGCCGTGCTGTGGATGCACGGGATCACTGCCTATGTCTTCTGGGCCGGGCTGCTGGCCGTGCTCTACACGATGTTCGGCTGGTGGTCGGACGTGATCAAGGAAAGCCACGAAGGCGACCACACCCCGGTGGTGCGGATCGGCCTGCGCTACGGCTTCATCCTGTTCATCATGTCCGAGGTGATGTTCTTCTTTGCCTGGTTCTGGTCCTTCTTCAAACACGCCATCTATCCGATGGAATCCTATGCGGGCAGCACCTATGAGCCGCCGCATATCCATGCCATCGACGCGTTCCACCTGCCGCTGATCAACACGCTGGTGCTGCTGCTGTCGGGGTGTGCCGTCACCTGGGCGCACCATGCGCTGGTGCATGAAAACAACCGCAGGGATCTGATCACCGGGCTGGCCATCGGGATCGTTCTCGGGATCGCGTTCACCGCTCTCCAGGCCTACGAATACGGCGAGTTGCTGTTGCACGAAGGCTGGGAATTCGGTGGCGACCGGTTCTTCTCGAACTTCTTTATGGCGACCGGGTTCCACGGGTTCCACGTCATCATCGGGACCATCTTCCTGACCGTCTGCCTGCTGCGCGCGCTCAAGGGCGATTTCACCCCCGAGAAACATATCGGGTTCGAAGCTGCGGCCTGGTACTGGCACTTTGTCGACGTGGTGTGGCTGTTCCTGTTCTTCGCCATCTACATCTGGGGCAGCGCGGTCCTGCTCTGACCTGCTTTTCAGCGTCCTTCGCGGTTGCATTTCCGCGTCGGGACGGGCAACAAGCCGGGCGCGCGGGGGATACCCTGCGCGCCCCTGTCGTTCTACGGGACATGATCGCGATGCGCCGCGTTGCCTTTCTGCTGATCTTCGGGCTTGCCGGCACCGCGGTGCTGGTGGCGCTGGGTGTCTGGCAGATGCAACGGCTGGCGTGGAAGACCGGGATCCTCGCCGAGATCGACAGCCGTATCTCGGGGCCCGCCGTTGCATTGCCCGCCGATCCCGACCCCGCGCGCGACCGGTATCTCGGGGTCGAGGTGGCGGGCGAGATCCTGCCGGGCGACGTGCTGGTTCTGGTGTCGCGCAAACAGATCGGTGCGGGCTATCGCGTGATCGCGCCGTTCCTGACCGACGGCGGACAGCGGATTCTGCTGGATCGCGGGTTCATCCGGTCGGCTGACCGGGAAACGCCGCGCGATACCGGCCCCGTCACCGTGACCGGCAACCTGGACTGGCCGCAGGAAATCGACCGGTTCACCCCGGCGCCCGATCTTGACGATGGCGTCTGGTTCGCCCGCGATGTGCCCGCGATGGCGCAGGCGCTGCGCGTCGATCCGATCCTGCTGGTGGCGCGGACCGATACCGGGCCGGATCCGATGCCGGTGGACAGCAGCGGTATTCCCAACGATCACCTGAACTACGCGATCACATGGTTTTCGCTGGCCGCGATCTGGGCCGCGATGACCGGCTATTTCCTGTGGCGCAACCGCGCCCGAACCGAAGGCGACCGCAAATGAAATATATCTCTACCCGTGGCGACGCGCCCGAGCTGGGTTTCGAAGACACGATGCTGACCGGGCTGGCGCGCGATGGCGGGCTCTATGTCCCGGCCGAGATCCCGCAGATGAGCCGGGACGACATCGCGGCGCTGGCGGGGCTGAGCTACGAGGAAACGGCGTTCCGCGTGATGCGGCCTTTCGTGAGCGATGCCTTTTCCGACGACGTGCTCCGTGATCTGATCGAACGCGCCTATGCGGGGTTCGGCCATGCCGCCCGTGCACCGCTGAAACAACTGGCGCCGGGGCATTTCCTGCTGGAACTGTTCCACGGGCCGACGCTGGCGTTCAAGGATTTCGCCATGCAACTGATCGGTCAGTTGTTCCAACACGCGCTGGCGCGGCGCGGCGAACGGGTCACCATCGTTGGCGCCACCTCGGGCGACACCGGTTCCGCCGCGATCGAGGCGTTCCGGGGCCTGTCCAACGTGGATGTGTTCGTCCTGTTTCCGCATGGTCGCGTATCCGAGGTGCAGCGCCGGCAGATGACCACGCCCGCTGATGCCAATGTGCATGCGCTGGCGCTGGACGGCGATTTCGACGACTGCCAGGCGCGGCTCAAGGACATGTTCAACGATTTCGCCTTTCGCGACGCGGTGAAACTGGCGGGGGTGAATTCGATCAACTGGGCGCGGGTGCTGGCGCAGGTGGTCTATTACTTCTCGTCCGCCGTGTCGCTTGGCGCGCCGTGGCGTCCGGTCAGCTTTACCGTGCCGACCGGGAATTTCGGCGATATCTTCGCGGGCTACATCGCCAAACGCATGGGCCTGCCGATCGACCGGCTGGTGGTGGCCACGAACCAGAACGATATCCTGCACCGCTGCCTGAGCGGGCAGGGCTATTTCAAGGGCGAAACGCAGCCGTCGATCAGCCCGTCGATGGATATTCAGGTCAGTTCGAATTTCGAACGCGCGCTGTTCGACGCCTATGGCCGCGACGGGCGCGCGGTGGCGGCGCTGATGGACGAGTTGAAATCGGGCGGTTTCACCGTCAGCCAGGGCGCGCTGGAAACCCTGCGCGAGCATTTCAGCTCGGGCCGCGCGTCCGAGGAGGAAACCCTTGCGACCATCGCCGCCACGCTGAAGGCCAGCGGCGAGCTGATCTGCCCGCATACCGCCGTCGGCGTGAAGGTGGCCGAAGAGATGCGTGATCTGTCGGTGCCGATGATCACGCTGGCCACCGCGCATCCGGCCAAGTTTCCGGCCGCGGTCGAAGAGGCCAGCGGTGTGTTTCCGCCTCTTCCCCCGCGTATGTCGGACCTGTATGAGAAATCGGAACGGGTGACCCGGATTGCCAACGATCTGGGTGACCTGCAGGACTTCATCAGGGGGCATGTAGCCGCGTGAGCGTTCAGCAGAGCGAACTTTCCAACGGTGTCCGCATCGTTTCCGAACATATGCCGGGGTTGCAATCGGCGGCAATTGGCGTCTGGGTGACGGCCGGCGGGCGGCACGAACGGGTCGAACAGAACGGGATTGCCCATTTCCTCGAACACATGGCGTTCAAGGGAACCACCACCCGCAGCGCGCTGCAGATTGCCGAGGCGATCGAGGATGTTGGTGGTTATATCAACGCCTATACCTCGCGCGAGGTGACCGCCTATTACGCCCGCGTGCTGGCGGATGATGTGCCGCTGGCGCTGGACGTGATCTCGGACATTGTCCTGAACCCGGTGTTCGATCCGCGCGAGATCGAGGTCGAACGCGGGGTGATCCTGCAGGAAATCGGCCAGGCCCACGATACGCC
>CAYGNB010000081.1:0-10652 GCA_964351135.1 uncultured Rhodobacterales bacterium
TCGACCCGCGCGGCCCCATGGCGATCACGGTCAGCGCGTTGGGCATGTCCTTGGCGGTCAGCGTGGTGCCTTCCAGCGGGTCCAGCGCGATGTCCACGCCGGGGCCCTTGCCGGTGCCGACCTCTTCGCCGATGAACAGCATCGGCGCCTCGTCGCGTTCGCCTTCGCCGATCACCACCACCCCGGCAATATCGAGCAGGTTGAGCTGTTCGCGCATCGCGTTGACGGCGGCCTGATCTGCGGCCTTTTCGTCCCCGCGCCCGACCAGCGGGGCCGAGGCGAGCGCGGCCTGTTCCGCGACACGGGCCAGGCCCAGCGACAACATGCGATCATGGAATTCGACGGTTGCGGGCATGAATCACTCCTTCGGAAATGGTGTTCTGTGATCGACGTTACAGATGTTCGATGCGCAAGGCGACAGGGCGGGCGGCGACGACGCCAGTCTGTTCCATCGCCTCCAGTGCCAGGTCCAATGCGCTGCGTGTAGTCTTGTGGGTGACGATCAGAACCGGGGCCGTATCGTCGGAATGGGCGTACTGGCGCATCCGGTCGATCGAGATGCCCGCGTCGCCCAGAACCGAGGCCACCTTGGCCATGGCGCCCGGCTTGTCGTCCAGCGCCATGCGCAGATAGTAGGGCGCCGGCAGCCCGGTGCGGGCGCGCGGCAGATCCTGCAGCGATGCGGCGGGCTGGCCGAAGGTCGGCAGCCGCAGGCCACGGGCGATGTCGCAGACATCTCCCATCACCGCGCTGGCGGTCGGGCCTTCGCCCGCGCCGGGGCCGCGCAGGACCACCTGTTCCACGGCGTCGCCTTCGATCACCACCATGTTGGTTCCGCCTTCGAGTTGCCCCAGCGGCGACGACGCCGGCACGAGACAGGGCTGCATTCGCTGTTCCAGCCCGCGGCCGGTACGCTGCGTCACGCCCAGCAGCTTGATCCGATAGCCCATGTCGGCGGCATGGCGGATGTCGTCGATCGAAACCCGTTCGATGCCCTCGATCTCGATACCGTCGAAATCGGGCTGCGCGCCAAAGGCAATCGCCGACAGGATCGCCAGCTTGTGCCCGGCATCGATGCCGCCCACGTCCAGCGTCGGGTCCGCTTCGAGATAGCCGAGCGCGTCGGCCTCGCGGAACACCTCGTCATAGGGCAGGCCCGCGTTTTCCATCCGGGTGAGGATATAGTTGCAGGTGCCGTTCATCACCCCCATCACCCGGGTCACCTCATTGGCTGCCAGACCTTCGGTCAGCGCCTTGATCACCGGGATGCCACCGGCCACCGCCGCTTCGTAGCGGATCGTGCGACCGGCCATCTCGGCCCGTTCGGCCAGTGCCTGCCCGTGAATCGCCAGCAACGCCTTGTTGGCGGTCACGACATCCTTGCCTGCGTCGAGCGCGGCCTCGGTCGCGGCCTTTGCGGGGCCGTCCGATCCGCCCATGAGCTCCACGAACACGTCGATATCGTCGCGCCGGGCGAGGGTGACCGGGTCGTCCTCCCAGTCATAGGCGGTCAGCGATATGCCGCGATCCTTGCGGCGGTCGCGCGCTGAAACGGCCGAGACACTGATCTCGCGGCCGGTGCGCGCGGTCAGCAGTGCCTGTTGCCGCCGCAGAATGCGCAGCACACCGACCCCGACCGTGCCCAGCCCCGCGATTCCGAGGCGCAGAGGTGCAGCCATGTTCCTGTCCTTCTTGTCAGGGATGTCTCGTTTCGGGTGGCTTATCCGGTTCGCGCGGCCGGTGCAACGCGGAGCCTTGGTGGCGAGCGGCTACCCGGCCTCGGGCGGCGTCACGCCGTCGGCCATTCGGTCACGGGTCGCATCGTCCAAGACCGGACCCTGCAGTCGCCGCGCCCGGTCCTGCAGGCGGCGGCTGCGTGCGTCCAGTCCCCGCTGCAGTTCGAGCGCCTCGTCACGGGGTTCGGGATGCTCGAACAGCGAATCGTCCAGCGGGATCAGCGCCGGGTAATCCGCCCGTTCCAGATGCGGTGACAGGGTCGCATCGAGTTCGGGGATCTCGGTGCATCCCGCAACAATCGTCAGGGTCAGGAACGGCAGGCAGAGGGCCGGGGCGATGCGGTGATGGCGAAACATGGACAGGGGCGTTCCCGGATGGGCGATTGGTCTCCAATGTCACCCGGTTGCCGAATGGGTGCAAGACGGGGTTTTTTCTGAACAGATGTTCAGATAGCCTGTTGTCATGGCCCGCACGACAGGATCGCATTCCGACATCACCGGCCCGCGCATCCGCGCCGCGGCGCAAGAGCTGTTTGCCCGGCACGGCTATGCGGCGGTGTCGATGCGACAGATCGCGGGCGCGGTGGGGGTGCAGGCCGGTGCGCTCTACAATTACACGCGTGACAAGCAGAGCCTGCTGTTCGACCTGATGCAGACCCACATGGAGGATCTGCTGGCGGCGCTTGACGCCGAACCGCCCGGGTCCGATCCGCTGATCCGTCTGCGCGCGTTCACGCGGTTCCATATCCGGTTTCACCTCGAACGGCAGGACGCGGTGTTCATTGCCTATATGGAACTGCGCAATCTCGAACCGGACAATTTCGAAACCATCGAGGCGCTGCGCCGCAGCTATGAAGACCGGCTCGAAGCCATCCTGCGTGACGGGGTCGATGCCGGGGTATTTACCGCGGCGGACACCAAGGTCGCGACACTGGCGCTGATCGGGATGCTGAACGGCATCAATACGTGGTACCGCGCCGAAGGCCGGCTGACGCTCGAGCAGGTCGAGCAGATCTATTGGGACATGGTGCGCCGCGCCGTCGCGGGCTGAAAGTCAGGTTTCGGCAAGGTCGTAGTGATCCAGCCAGCGGTCCTCGACGATCTCGGCCTCGGCCGGGTCGATATGCGGCTGCCGCCAGTCGTCGCCTGCAAAGGCGGCCAGCGATTCGACGCTGTCCCAGACCATGACCATCGAAAAATCGCGCGGGGTTTCGGGGCGTGGCAAGCCGGGGATCAGCGTCGTCAGGCCGCTTTGTTGGCGCATCAGCGGGATCGCGGTTTCGGTGAAGAATGAACGGAACTCGTCGACCCGGCCCTCGCGGGCGCGCACCCGGAATATTCGGACAATCATCGGGTAACTCCTTTTGTCGGGATGTCGCAGTCTAGCACAATGCCCGGCAGGACGCCGGTCTGGCGGCGTCACACGCGGGCGGAGGTCGCAAACAGAGGCGCGAAGACGCGGAATCACCGCCAATCCTGTGGTTGCCGCAACGGGAAAGGGCAGGGCGATGAAAGTCGGGTTTATCGGGTTGGGTAATGTGGGCAGCAAACTGTCGGGCAGCCTGCTGCGAAATGGTATCGACCTGTCGGTGCACGATCTAGACCCCGTGCTGGTACAGGGCATGGCCGCGCGCGGGGCGCGGGCGGGTGGCGACCCTGCCGCGATGATGCGTGACAGCGATGCGGTGATCACCTGCCTGCCCAACCCCGCCGCGAGCGCCGCCGTCGTCGACGCGATGCTGCCCATGGTCATCCCCGGCAAGATCTGGATGGAAATGTCCACCACCGACGCGGCAGAGGTGGGGCGGCTGGGCGAACAGGTGATCGCCGCCGGCGGGGCCGCGGTGGATTGCCCGGTTTCGGGCGGCTGTCACAGGGCCGATACGGGCAACATCTCGATTTTTGCTGGCTGCGATCGCGCCACTTTCGACCGCATCCTGCCGCTGCTGACGGTGATGGGGCGGCGGGTGCTGCATACCGGCGGGCTTGGATCGGCCAGCGTGCTGAAGGTGGTCACCAACTATCTGGCCACGGCCAATCTGGTCAGCTGCGCCGAGGCCCTGACCGTCTGCAAGGGGGCGGGCATGGATCTGAACGTGGCCTATGAGGCGATACGGATCTCGTCAGGTAACAGTTTCGTCCATGAAACGGAAAGCCAGGTGATCCTCAACGGCAGCCGCGACATATCCTTTACCATGGATCTCGTTGCCAAGGATATCGGGCTGTTTCAGGAGGTGGCGGATCGTGCGGGCGTGGCGCTCGACCTCAATCCGCTGCTGATCGACATCTTCCGGGACGGGATCGAACGGTTCGGGGCACGGGAATTGTCGCCCAACATCATCCGCCGTCTCGAGGACGCTACAGGGCTCGACGTGCGGGCTCCGGGGTTTCCTTCCGAGATGGTCGATGACGAACCCGAGGAACCCGGCGCCGAGGTGATCGTGACCCATCGCGCGGGTGCAGGGCGCTGACGACGCTTGCGGGTGCGCGGGCGAGCCGGTATGCCGCACGGCCATGACTGACGGAAACGAAACGACCCAAGAGGTGCTGGCCGAGGTCGGCGTGTCGGCGCCGCGGCGCTGGATGGGCGTCGCGATGCTGGTCGCCATCGGGGGGCTGGTGATCTATGTCGCGCTGTCCACGCCGCCCGCGCCGGGCTGGCAGGCGTTCCTGATCGCGACCGGGCTGGCGGCGCTGTGGATTGCCGAACGGATGCGCCGGGCCACCGGCGGCCGGATCGAGTTGACGACAACCGAGCTGCGCGAAATCGGCGGCGAAACCATAGCGCTGGTCTCCGAGATCGAGGCGGTGGATCGCGGGTTCTTTGCCTTCAAGCCGTCAAACGGTTTTCTGTTGCGGACCAGCCGCCCCGGCACGCGCCGCTGGCGGCCGGGGCTCTGGTGGCGCATGGGCCGGCGCGTCGGCGTCGGCGGTGTCACGCCGGCGCGGCAGACCAAGATGATGTCCGAGATGCTCGCCGCGATGCTGGCGGAACGCGAACTGGCCGGCGAGGATCACGATTCCCACACCACCTGAGGCGCAAAGCGCGGTCGCGCGAACACGAAATTGTCCAGGTCGATCTGCCCCAGCCCTACATTGAACAGTGGATCATAGCGATAGTTGGTTTCGACCAGAATGACCCGTTCGCCATCGGGCAGAACCGGCAATCGCCCCTGAATATCCATGACCGATACGTCGTCATGCGCAAAAAGAAACCCCCGGTTCGCGGACCAGTCGACGTAATAGCGCCCCTCGTCCTGATCCCAGCGGATGATCGTGATCCGCAGGGTGGACGGATCGTTGGCCGAGGTCAGCAGGTGAAGCAGCGACAGCATGGCGTCAATGTAGGTGTCGTTCACGGTCCCCGTTTCACGCGAAATCAGGTCGCTGATCGTATAGGCGGCTTTCAGGTTGACCGAGCTTTGCCGATAGGCGTCGAGATAGACGACGCTGGCACCAAAAGCCCACATCAGCATCGGAATCGCCAGGATGAACTCGACCGAGATCGACCCCTGCGTGTCGCGCGCGAAGCGGCGAAGATGACGGAACAGTAGGCGCATCTACTCGGGCTCCTGCACAAAGGCGGTGGTGGATACCAGCGCATAGTGTCCGGCGCCGTCCAGGGCCATGTGCTGCGCCAGCCCGGCGGTGGGAAAGAGAGGTTCGACCTTGGCGCAGGCGCGCAGGATCATCAGTTCGTTTTCCCGCCCGTTGACGAAGCTGCGCACCGGGGCGACCTCTTCGGACTGGTCGGTACAGTCGGGCGAGGGGTCTATGCCGGTCCAGTTGCGCGGGTCGGCGCGGACCATTTCCAGCCGCAGGTTCACGCCGCAATTGTCGATGAACCCGGCGCGCTGACAGATCAGGGTCTTCAACTCGTCATGCTGGGGCGCGCTGCCGGTGCCCAGGCGGATGTCGCGCACGGTCAGGTCCACCGCGCGCTCCAGCGCCGAATGGTGCAGCGCGAGAATGCCCAGTTCGACCCCGGCGAGCATCAGCGCCATCACGGCGGGGAAGGTCAGCACGAATTCGATGGTCGAATTGCCCCCGTCGTCTCGCCAGAACCGGTCGCGAATACGGTGCCAGATCTGAGTCTGCCGCCGCATCAGTTCACCAGCTTCAGCCGGTTGATCTGACGGGCGATGTTCTCGAACACGATGTCGATATCGTCGGTGCCCGCGACAAAGAAATGCGCGTCGCTCGACGCGCAGTTGCGCATCTGCGTCCGGGCGCTGGCCGGTGCCTCGAACGCGATGGTGTAGACGATGATGTTACGGCTGGGGTCCTTGGCCAGATTGCACTGGGAATAGAATCGCGACACGTTGGTGTTGGCCGAGCTGAGCTGATAGCGGTCGCCTGATGACCGGTTCTGGAGCTCTCTGGTCGGGTTCAGCCTGTGCATGGTTTCATCGGGGCGAACCTGTTCGGTAATCTGGCCATCGGTCATCAGCACGATGTATTTCGCGGTTTCCTGATCCTCCCAGTCGGCGGGCCGGTCGCGGAACCCGTTGGGGATCAGACCGTCATCGGCCATCGCAGCAAAGGCGGCGCGCGACGACGGGTTCAGCAGCGCCACCGCATATTTCATCGCGAACTGGGTGCCGGTACCGTCATGCATCCGCATGGTGTTGATCATGCCGTTGAGCTTGGTCTTGTCGTTCGACGCATAGACGATCGCGCTCTGGTCCTGCGGGCACCAGCCCCAGTCCATGACCGCAGACGCGATCGACCAGTTCATGAAATGCGGAACCTGGTCATAGCTCGCGGCGGAGGGCAGACCGGCATGGGTAAAATCACTCGCGCCCAGTTCCAGACAGGACGACACGTTGGGATAGCGGCCGTCCTCGGTGCCGCCATCCTCCTTGGCCAGTTCGATATCCGGGTATCTCTGGCCGTTCAGCCGGTCGAACATCCATGGCCCCGGATTGGTCTGGCCCGCATAGGGGATCAGGTTGATCGAGGATTTCAGCCGGGCGTCGCCGGCCATCACCATGTCGACGAAGTTCTCGGCCGCGGGCCGCAGTGCCGCCATCCGGCCCGAATTGCGCATGGACCCGGAAATGTCGAGCACCAGCGAGATTTCGACATTGGGCACACGTTCCTCGGCGGCGCCGGATGCCGGCACGCTCAGCGTGTCGACGCCAGTCATGTGCATGAACTGGGTGTCCATCTGCGCCTCGGCGGTGGCGGCGACGTGCTGAAAGTTGACACCCTTGGTGACAATCACCCGGTCGGCGTCGATGAAATCCGACAGGCCGGCCTTGTCGAAGTAATCCAGCACGACCTGTTTGGCCGGCAACGGCTGGTCGAGGTCGGCGGCGGCCAGCACCGCGCGGTCCAGCGTATATTGCAGATCGGCCCGGTCCCGTTCGAACCGCATCAGGTCGATCCCCACGCCGGTGACCAGCAGGATGATGACCAGCACGTAGACGATAAAGATCAGCATCGCGCCGTCGTCGCGCCGCACGAAGCTGCGCCATGGCGGCGGTATGTCTTTCATGTGCGGGCGCAAGGGACGGCGCATGATTTGGATTTCCTGCGTTATGCGCCGGCGGCGCGGTTTTCGGCGGACCAGCCCTGACCGGGCAATATGGCGGAATTACGGCGCGCGGCAGGCACGGACAGGGAGGTTTCCGTCGGTTGTGTGACGCGATGTCCGGATCGACCTGATTTTCCCCGTCAAAATAACTCGCAAGGCCGCGGTCGCTGACTTAGTCTGAAAGAGGTTTGCCGGCGGCGGTGAGTCGCTGGCGCCCCGGTTAGTGCAGTGGAGGAACACATGACCCAACAGACCGAACCGAGTTTCCGCGAGAGCGTCGATCTCATGTTCAACCGGGCGGTTGCGCTGATGGACCTGCCGCCGGGGCTGGAGGAAAAGATCCGGGTCTGCAACGCCACCTACACGGTGCGTTTCGGGGTGCGGTTGCGCGGGCAGATCCAGACCTTCACCGGTTACCGTTCCGTGCACTCCGAACATATGGAACCGGTCAAGGGCGGGATCCGTTACGCCATGGGCGTGAACCAGGACGAGGTCGAGGCGCTTGCGGCGCTGATGACCTACAAATGTGCGTTGGTCGAGGCGCCGTTCGGCGGCTCGAAGGGGGGGTTGCGCATCGACCCCCGCCAGTATGACGAATACGAGCTGGAACAGATCACCCGCCGTTTCGCCTATGAACTGGCCAAGCGCGACCTGATCCACCCCTCGCAGAACGTGCCAGCGCCCGACATGGGCACCGGCGAACGCGAGATGGCCTGGATCGCCGACCAGTATGCGCGAATGAACACCACCGATATCAACGCGCGCGCCTGCGTCACCGGCAAACCGCTGAATTCCGGCGGTATCGCGGGGCGCGTCGAGGCCACGGGCCGCGGCGTGCAATTCGCGCTGCGCGAGTTTTTCCGTGACGAACGCGGGGTGAAAAAGGCGGGCCTGTCGGGTACGCTCGACGGCAAGCGGGTGATCGTGCAGGGGCTGGGGAATGTGGGGTATCACGCCGCCAAATTCCTGCAGGAAGAGGACGGAAGCCTGATCACCGGGATCATCGAGCGCGACGGGGCGCTGTTCAATCCCGAAGGGCTGGACGTGGATGCGGTGCATGCCTGGATCGTCAAGCATGGCGGCGTGACCGGGTTCCCCGATGCCGCCCATACCGCCGAGGGGGCGGCGGTGCTCGAAGAGGAATGCGACATCCTGATCCCGGCCGCTCTGGAAGGGGTGATCAACCTCAACAACGCCGACCGGATCAAGGCGCCGCTGATCATCGAGGCTGCGAACGGCCCGGTCACCGCCGGGGCCGATGACGTCCTGCGCCGCAAGGGCACGGTGATCATTCCCGACATGTACGCCAATGCCGGGGGGGTGACCGTATCCTATTTCGAATGGGTCAAGAACCTGTCCCACATCCGGTTCGGTCGTATGGGCCGCCGCCAGGAGGAAGCCCGCCACCAGCTGGTGATCGACGAGCTGGAGCGGCTCGACCGGTATCTGGGCGATGCCTGGTCGATGACGCCGATGTTCAAGGAGAAATACCTGCGTGGGGCGGATGAACTGGAACTGGTGCGCTCGGGGCTCGATGACACGATGCGCATTGCCTACCAGTCGATGCGCGACGTCTGGCACGAACGCGAAGACACCGACGACCTGCGAACCGCTGCCTATCTGGTGGCCATTGGCAAGGTGGCCGCGAGCTACCGCGCCAAGGGCCTCTGAACCGGAGAGGTGTCAAATCGGTGCGCGGGGTGGGCCGGTCGGTTCCCGCCCCGCGCCCACGACGCCCTGTGATGCACGTCTGGGCGGATGCCCGCGCGTTCGCCGGGTGCGGTGGCTTGCAATGAGGTGCGCTGGCGTGCTGGATTGGCACTGCGCCACAGGCAGACAGTATCCCTGCAAGACACGGGAGGCGTGATGCGATTTTCCGGCTGGAAAGTGTTCACCGAAGGGCTGACCGGCAATCGGGGCTGGACGCCGCACTGGCGCGATCCCGAGCCGAAACCGGAATATGATATCGTCATCATCGGTGGTGGCGGGCACGGTCTGTCGACGGCCTACTATCTTGCACGGGACCACGGGCTGACCAATGTGGCGGTGCTCGAAAAGGGGTATATCGGCGGCGGCAATGTCGGACGCAACACCACCATCGTGCGCGCCAACTACTACCTGCCCGGCAATTCCGAGTTCTATTCCCATTCGCTGAAGCTCTGGGAGGGGCTGGAGGAGGACCTGAACTATAATGTGATGCATTCGCAGCGCGGGCTGATCAACCTGTTCCACTCCGATGGTCAGCGCGATGCCTTTGTGCGGCGCGGCAACGCCATGGTCAATCAGGGCGACGATGCAGTATTGCTGGATCGCGACGGTGTGCGGCGTATGCTGCCCTATCTGGATTTCGACAATGGCAGGTTTCCAATTTTCGGTGGGCTGTATCATCCGCGTGGCGGTACCGCGCGCCACGACGCGGTGGCCTGGGGCTATGCCCGCGGGGCGGATACGCGCGGGGTGGACATCATCCAGAACTGCGAGGTGACCGGCATCGACATCGACGATGGGTGCGTCACCGGGGTTCAGACCAGCCGCGGACCGATCCGTGCCAGGAAGGTGGCGATGGTGGCCGCGGGCCGGTCGGGGCAGGTCGCGGCGATGGCCGGGATGCGCCTGCCGGTGGAAAGCCATGTCCTGCAGGCCTTTGTCACCGAAGGGCTGAAGCCGGTGATCGACCATGTGATCAGTTTTGGCATGGGGCATTTCTATATCAGCCAGTCCGACAAGGGCGGGCTGGTGTTCGGTGGCGATCTCGATTTCTACGCCTCTTACGCGCAGCGCGGCAATCTGCCGATGGTCGAGCATGTGATGGAGGCGGGCATGACGCTGATGCCGATGATCGGCAAGGCGCGGGTGCTGCGGTCCTGGGGCGGGATCATGGATATGACGCCGGACGGATCGCCGATCATCGACCGCACCCATATCGACGGGCTCTATCTGAATTGCGGCTGGTGCTATGGCGGGTTCAAGGCGGTCCCGGCCTCGGGCCATTGTCTTGCCCATCTGCTGGCGACCGGGCGTCCGCACGCGGCGGCGGCAGGGTTCCGGCTGGGCCGGTTCCGCGACGGCGTGGGGCTGATGGATGAGGAGGGCACCGGTGCGCAGCATAATCTGCATTAGGCGCGGGTGGCCGCGCGCGGGAGCCTCCGGCGGGAGTTTTTCCGGCAAGATGAAGAGGGGACGTGCGCGCCCGGCGTGGCAGGCTGCGCCGCCATGTGGTTGCGTTGGCCGGTTCGGGGGCGTGTTGGCATGAGGATACCTTGTCCGATCTGCGGTGAGCGGGACCGGCGCGAGTTCTATTATCAGGGCGCGGCGGTGGCGTTGGAGCGGCCCGATCCCGAGGCGCCGGATGACGCCTGGGAATCCTATGTTCATCT
>CAYGNB010000082.1:0-2597 GCA_964351135.1 uncultured Rhodobacterales bacterium
ATCCTGTCGCTGATGCAGATGCCGCGCACCACCGTTGCCGTGCAGATGCTGAAAGAGGCCGGGCTGCCCTATATCGTCGTGCTGACCCACCCGACCACCGGGGGGGTGACGGCATCCTATGCGATGCTGGGCGATGTGCAGATCGCCGAACCGGGCGCGCTGATCTGTTTCGCCGGTCCGCGCGTGATCGAACAGACCATCCGCGAAAAACTGCCCGAGGGGTTCCAGCGCGCCGAATACCTGCTGGAGCATGGCATGCTGGACCGGGTGACGCCGCGCACCGAGCTGCGCGACGAACTGATCACCATCACCCGGATGCTGATGAACCTGCCCCCTGAAATCAAGGGCGACCTGCCCGCACCCGAGGCTGCTGCCGGGACATGACCAACGCCGGATCGGACGTCATCCTGCAACGGATGATGGCGCTGCACCCCAAGATCATCGACCTGACGCTGGATCGGGTTTGGCGGCTGCTTGACGCGCTGGGCAACCCGCAGGACCGGCTGCCGCCCGTCATTCATGTGGCGGGTACCAACGGCAAAGGCTCGACCCTGGCGATGATCCGCGCCGGGCTCGAGGGCGCGGGCAAAACCGCCCATGTCTATACCTCGCCGCATCTGGTGCGGTTCCACGAACGTATCCGGCTCGCCGGGACGCTGATTTCCGAACCGGATCTCGCCGCGTTGCTCGACGAATGTTATGCGGCGAATGACGGTGAGGCGATCACCTATTTCGAGATCACGACCTGTGCCGCGCTGCTGGCCTATGCCCGCCATGCGGCGGATTATACTCTGCTCGAGGTCGGGCTGGGCGGGCGGCTGGACGCAACCAACGTGATCGCGCGCCCGGCGCTGACCATCATCACGCCGGTTTCCATCGACCATCAGCAATTCCTCGGCGATACGATCGAGTCGATTGCAGCCGAAAAGGCCGGTATCCTGAAACGTGGCGTACCCTGTGTGGTCGGGCCGCAGCCCGACGCCGCGCTGGAGGTGATCGAAACCGCCGCATCCCGGATCGGCGCGCCGCTGCTCGTGCATGGGCAGCACTGGCATGTGCAGGACGAACACGGGTGCCTTGTCTATCAGGACGAAACCGGGCTGCGCGATTTGCCGTTGCCAAATCTGCCTGGTGCCCACCAGATCGCCAATGCGGGGGCCGCCCTTGCCGCCCTGCGCCACGCCGATCTCGGGGATGCGGCGCTGGAGGCGGCGGTGACACAGGCCGAGTGGCCCGCCCGCATGCAGCGGTTGCGCCTCGGCGCGCTGGCCGATGTGGCACCGGATGCCGAAATCTGGCTCGATGGCGGGCACAATCCAGCGGCGGGGCAGGTGTTGGCGGCTCATCTTGCCCGTCTTCCGGCCCGGCCGACGCATCTTGTTTGCGGGATGCTCGACACCAAGGATATCGGCGGATACCTGCGTCCACTCGCCGCTCAGGCGGCCAGTCTGACGGCGGTGTCCATCCCCGGCGAAGCCGCGACCCTGCCGGCGGAAGCCACCGCCGCCGCCGCGCGAGACGCGGGTATCCCCGCGACAACCGCCGACACCGTCCGCGATGCGGTCGCCACCATCGCCACGGAAACACCCGGCGCGCGTATCCTTATCTGCGGATCGCTTTATCTGGCCGGCCACGTCCTGCGCGACTACGGCTGAGGTCGCCTCTTACCGTCGGAAACATCCCGGCGGAAATGCGCGGTCTTAGGCCAGCCCCCAATCCGCGCTCTGCATTTCGCGCAGCCGTGACGCCGTGCGTTCGAACTCGAATGCGCCATCGCCTTCGACATAGAGCATTTCGGGCACGTCCGCCGCCGAGCAGATCAGCCGCACCCGCGCCTCGTAGAGCGCGTCGATCAGCGTGACGAACCGCTTGGCCTCGTTGAAATTGTTGCGCGACAGGCGCGGGATGTCTTCCAACACCAGAACCTTCACCGCCTCGGCGATTGCCAGGTAATCCGCAGGTCCCAGCATCCGGCCGCAGAGGTCGAAGAACCCCGCCCGCGCGATCCCGTTGCGAAACTCCGGCAACTCGACACGGCGGCCTTTGACCTGCAGGATCAGCGGCTGCGCCGGGCCGCCGGTCAGGTCGGTCCAGATCGCCTCGATCGCCCTGCGCGCCTCGGGTCCCAGCGGGGTGAAATAGACCGGCTCACCTTCCAGCCGATCCTGCCGGTAATCGGTGGGGCTGGCCAGTTCGCGAACTTCCATCCGGTCCTTGATCAGCGCGATGAACGGCAGGAACAGCTGCCGGTTCAGCCCATTTTCATAGAGCGCGTCCGGCACCCGGTTCGATGTGGTCACCACGACCACCCGCGCGGCGAACAAGGCTTCGAACAGCCGGCCCACGATCATCGCGTCGGTGATGTCGGTGATCTGCATTTCGTCAAAGGCCAGCAGCCGGACCGACGCCGCCACGTCTGCCGCAACCGGCGCCAGCGGATCCTCGACCCCGCGTTCCCGCGCCGCGTGCATCGCGGCGTGGATTTCCTGCATGAAAGCATGGAAATGCACCCGCCGCGCCGGGATCTCGGTGCCGATACCATCGACGAACAGATCCATCAGCATGGATTTACCGCGTCCGACCCCACCCCACAGGTA
>CAYGNB010000082.1:2697-4996 GCA_964351135.1 uncultured Rhodobacterales bacterium
GGATACGCTCGAATTCCGGCAGCACGGCCTGCTGCGCCGGATCGGGGCGCAGGTCACCGGCGGCAACCATGTTCTCGTAGAGACGGATGAGATCGGTCATGCTCCACGCATAGCCCGCCCCTTTCCGGTTGAAAAGCGCCGGCGGCCGGTCAGCGCCCATCACGAACGGTCATGGCCTGCCCCATGATTGAGCGTTTGACCCCGACCTGACAGCGAACCTAATTTCGTCCGGGATTCGAAGGGAATACAATGCTGCGCCAGTCGCTCTTTTCACCGGTTCTGATCGTCGGCTGCGTCATTATCATGGTCAGCTTCGCGATCCGGGCGTCCTTTGGGGTGTTCCAGATCCCGATTGCCGAAGAGTTCGGCTGGTTGCGCACTGATTTCTCGCTGGCGATCGCGATCCAGAATCTCGCCTGGGGTGTCGGGCAGCCCATATTCGCGGCGATTGCCGAAAAGATCGGCGACCGGCGGGCCATTATCCTAGGTGCGATCACCTATGCTGCCGGGCTGGTGCTGTCAGCCTGGTCGGTAACGCCGCTCGAACATCAGATCTATGAATGGCTGGTGGGGTTCGGCATCGCCGGGACCGGGTTCGGTGTGATCCTCGGCGTGGTCGGGCGGGCCGCCTCGGATGAAAACCGGTCGATGTCGCTGGCCATCGTTACAGCGGCTGGCAGCGCGGGGCAGGTGTTCGGCGCGCCGACCGCGGAATGGATGCTGGGCTTTCTCAGCTGGCAGCAGGTGTTCCTGGTGTTCGCGGCGGCGGTGCTGGCGCTGGTGCTGACGCTGCCGCTGATGCGCGCGCCCGAGCAGGCCAGCCGGGCCGAGTTCGAGGAGAGCCTTTCCGGTATCCTGCGCACCGCGTTCCGCGATCCCTCCTATACGCTGATCTTCCTGGGATTCTTCAGCTGCGGCTACCAGCTGGCGTTCATCACCGCGCATTTTCCCGCCTTCGTGACCGAGATGTGCGGCCCGATTGCGCCCGGTGGGGTGCTGCACGCGATGGGCGTGACGACCACGTCGGCGCTGGGCGCGTTTTCGATTGCGCTGATCGGGTTGGCAAATATCGGCGGTACGCTACTGGCGGGCTGGGCGGGCAACCATTTCCCCCGGAAATACCTGTTGGCGACGATCTATGCCGCCCGGACGCTGGCGGCGGGGGCGTTTATCCTGCTGCCGATCACGCCCGGTTCGGTCATCGTGTTTTCGATTGTCATGGGGGCGCTATGGCTGGCCACCGTGCCGCTGACCTCGGGGCTGGTCGCGCATATCTACGGGTTGCGCTACATGGGCACGCTTTACGGCATCGTGTTCCTCAGCCACCAGATCGGCGGCTTTCTCGGCGTCTGGCTGGGTGGGCGGATGTACGACATCACCGGCGATTACACGCTGGTCTGGTGGGTCGGCGTCGGTGTCGGCGCGTTCAGCGCCATCGTACATCTGCCAGTGCGCGAGGCACGCAACCCCGCGCTTCAGCCGTCCTGAGTCCACATGTCGAGGATGTAGCGCGCGGTCATCAGGTCCAGATGCGCCCCGCCGCCGTTCTTGAACAGGCTGATGCTGTCGGCATCGAAGCCAAAGGCGGGCAGGTCATAGAAATCCGCGACGATATCGCCTGCGGAAATGACACCTGCGGCGATCGGGATCATCAGCTCACCAATATGGCCGATGGTGGTATCGCGGCTGTCGACGAAAACCCGCGACCGCGCCAGGGCGGTATCGTCGGCCTCGCGCATATCGGGGCGATAGGCGCCGATCAGGTTCACATGCTGGCCCGGCCGCAGCCAGTCGCCCTTGATCACTGGCTCTGACGACATGGTGGCGCTGACCACGATATCGGCGGCGCGTACCGCCGTTTCCAGGTCGTCGGCCACGGTGACATTTTTATACTCTGCCGCCAGGGTTTCCGCCTTGGCGCGGGTGCGGTTCCACAATGTAAACCGTGCATCGGGAAAACCCGCGCCGAAGGCTTCGATCAGCGACCCGCCGACAGTGCCGGCCCCGACGATCAGGATGGATCGGCTGGCCGGATCGGCCAGCCGCAGCGCCGCCAACAGGCTGTCGCATGCGGTTTTCCATTTCGTCACGAGGTGAAAGTCGATCAGCGCCGCCAACGTGCCGTCGCGGTCCGAGAACAGGTTGACCGCGCCATTGACCATCGGCGTTCCACGGTCCGGGTTGCCGGGAAAGACCGTCGCCGTCTTGACCAGCGATCCCAGCCCGTCGATCCACGCCGCCCGTGACAACAGGGTGTCGGGGTCGCGATAGAGGAACGTGTCGCCGATTTCGGCCTTGG
>CAYGNB010000082.1:5096-10642 GCA_964351135.1 uncultured Rhodobacterales bacterium
GACAACAGGGTGTCGGGGTCGCGATAGAGGAACGTGTCGCCGATTTCGGCCTTGGGCAGGTCGTGACCGCGCGCCAGCGCCTCGGCCAGATCCAGCCAGTTCAGTCGCGCGTCACCTTTGGCAAAGGGAATGATCGGAAATGTCATCGGGCTTCTTCCTCACTCAGCAGTCCGTCGGCGACCAGTCGTTCGGCGAACCCTTCGGGGCCGTCGAACAGATGCACCTGCCAGCCGCGCCGCGCGGCGATGTCGATATTTTCCGGCCGGTCATCGGCGAACAGCAGCGCGGCTGGATCGTGACCGCAGCCTTGTTCGAGCGCGGCGTAGAAATCCGGATCGGGTTTCATCATCTCGTGATGCCCCGAGACCCAGATCCTGTCGAAATCGAGCAGGAACGGGTAGGCGGCGGTGGCGATGTCGAAGGTTTCGACGCCGAAATTCGACAGCGCGAAAACCGGCACGCCCTTGTCGCGCAACGCCTGCTTCAGCCGTACCGTGTGCGGTATCGCGGGGCTGGCCATGTCCAGCCAGCGGTCCCGCCACAGCAGGATTTCCCGCGCCCAGCCGGGATGCGCCCGCGCCAGGGATTCCACCGAGTCCGCGAACGGCCGGCCCAGATCGACGGCTTCGTTCATGCCTTCGAGATCGACTTCGGCGAACAGGGCACGCCGCGCGTCCTCGCCGATTTCCCGGTCGTAGAACCCGGTCGGATTCCAGTCGATCAGAACCCGGCCGATGTCGAACACCACCGCTTGTGGTTGCATGGTCTACCCTTTGTCGTTCTGCGCGGCACGCACGGCCCGTTCCAGCGCGTCGAGAAAACGGGACCGGTCGGCCTTTGTAAACCCCTGCCCGCCGCCGCCCGCGCCCAGCGGATTTGCGGCGCGCAAATCGGTCATCAGATCGCGCATCGCCAGTTGCGCGCCGATATTGGCGGGTGTGAAGGTTTCACCGTTATGGCGCAGCACCCGTGCGCCGGCCTCGATACATTTCGCGGCCAGCGGAATGTCCCCGGTCACCACCACGTCGCCGGGGCCGCATTGTTCGGCGATCCAGCGGTCGGCCACGTCAGGACCTTCGGCAACGATCACCGTTTCGACCAGCGGATTGCGCGACGGGCGCAACCCGCCATTGGACACCAGCTTTAGCGGAATCCGATGGCGGGTGGCGACGCGTTCGGCCTCGGCCCGGACCGGGCAGGCATCGGCGTCGACATAGATCGCGCGGCCGGAGGTCATGGGCGCAGCACTCAGGCCCAGAGCGCCTCGGCATGGAAGGCGACGTGGTCCTCCATGAAGCTGGAGACGAAGAAATAGCTGTGATCGTAGCCTTTCTGCATCCGCAACGTGGCCGGCTGGCGGCGGAGTGCCACGGCTTCGGCCAGTGCCTCGGGGCGCAGCAGGTCGATGAACTGATCGGCGCTGCCGGTGTCGATCAGAATCGGCCCGTCAAAGCCGCGGTCGCGCATCAGCAGGCTGGCATCATGCGGCGCCCAGGCGGCTTCGTTGTCGCCCAGATAGGCAGCGAGCTGCTTGCGGCCCCAATCCGACCCGGTGGGGTTCGAGATCGGCGCAAAGGCGGATACGGACCGGAACCGGCCCGGCAGCCCCATTGCCAGCGTCAGCGCCCCGTGCCCTCCCATGGAATGGCCGGTGATCGCCTGACGCTCGGGGTCGATGGCGAAGTTCTCGGTCAGCAGCGCGGGCAGATCCTCGGCCACATAATCCCACATGCGGAAATGCGGTGCCCAGGGGGCCTGGGTGGCATTGACATAGAACCCCGCGCCCTGGCCCAGATCGTATTCCGGGTCGTCGGCCACATCGTCGCCACGGGGCGAGGTGTCGGGAAAGACCAGCGCGATGCCCTGTTCGGCAGCCCACAGCTGAGCCCCGGCCTTGGTCATGGCATTTTCATGGGTGCAGGTCAGGCCCGACAGGTACCAGAGCACCGGCACCGGGCCGTCGGCGGCTTCTTCGGGCAGGAACAGCCCGAAGGTCATGTCGCAGCCGCAGCTGTCGGATGCGTGGCGGTAGACGCCCTGCACCCCGTTAAAGCATCTGTTTTCGGACAGGGTTTCCATATCGTGCCTCCGTGTTCGTTGGCTCTTGGCTAACGGGCCTTGGCGCGAGCGTCCAGTGCGGGAGCCTCCGGCGGGGATATTTAGGGCAAGAGGAAGGTCAGGGTGCGACCATGGCGATCACCAGCGGTACCGTCAGGATGCTGGCCACGGTCGAAAACAGGATCGCGGCCGAAACCCGGTGCGGTGCGATGCCGTAATGCTGGGCCAGCATATAAACATTGCCCGCAACCGGCAGCGCGGCGGCCGCGATGACAACGGCGGCCTGGTAGGGTTCAAGCGGGAACAGCAGCAGCACGCCGATGGCCACGGCAGCCGGGTGCAGCACCAGCTTGCAGAAGCTCAGCCAGCCGGCGACCTGGACCCGTTCGGCGGATTTTCCGGCCAGCGACGCGCCGATGGCGAACAGCGCGCCGGGGGTGGCGGCGCCGCCGAGGATGGTCAGGAAATCCGCCATCGGTGTCGGGACCGGCATTTGAAGGGCCGACCACGCCAGGCCCGCGCAGATGGACATGATCATCGGGTTGCGTAGCAATCCCAGCCCCACCAGGCGCAGGGTTGCGCCCCAGGACGGGCCGCGATTGCGGGCGTTGATCAGGATCACGATCAGCGACGAGAACACGACCAGATCGGTGGTCAGAACCAGCATGATCGGACCGATCGCCGCGTCGCCCAAGAGCACCGCGAGCATCGGGATGCCGAGAAACCCGACATTGCCGATGACCGCGCATTGCGCCTCGACTGCCGCCGTGGCCATGTCGAGCCTGCGCAGGAGGGCCACGGCGGTGGCGAGCAGGTAGATTGCGGTGGTGCCTGCCAGATAGCCCGCCACCAGCCGCATATCGAGAATGTCGCCCAGCGACAGGTTGGCGGAAAAGCGGAACAACATCGCCGACAACGCGAAGTAGAACACGAAGCGGGTGAGCCAGGCGGTGGCCTCTTCGGTGAAGAAGCGGGTGCGTCCCGCCCAGTAGCCCAGGCCGATCAGGGCGAAGAAGGGAAGGGTGCGCAGGAAAATATCGGCCATACCACGGGGTTAGCCCGCGCGGAAAGCGGGTGCAAGCCAGCTAGCCGCTACCGATCAGGATACCGGCCGCCAGCACCAGCGCGCCGCCGAGGACCACCTGGAACGCGGCGCGGAAGAACGGCGTTTCCATATAGCGGTTCTGAATCCAGGCGATGGCCCACAATTCGAAGAACACGATCGCGATGGCAATCGTCGTCGCGGTATAGAATTCCGGGATCAGATAGGGCAGGGCGTGGCCCAGCCCGCCCAGGGTCGTCATCACGCCCGAGGCAAGCCCGCGTTTCACCGGCGATCCGCGCCCCGACAGTTCTCCGTCATCCGACGCGGCTTCGGTAAAGCCCATAGAGATCCCTGCGCCGACCGATGCGGCGACACCGACGAGAAAGGTTGTCCAGGTGTCCTGCGTGGCAAAGGCGGTGGCGAAGATCGGCGCCAGGGTGGATACGGACCCGTCCATCAGCCCCGCCAGACCCGGCTGTACCCAGGTCAGAACGAACTGCCGGTGCGCGGTTGCATCCTCGTCGTCGCGCGCGCCGTCGCCCAGATAGGTGTCGGCCAGTTCCTCGGCGGTCGCGTGATGACCGGCTTCGGCGGCGGCGAGATCGCCCAGCAGCTTGCGGGTTGCGGCATCGCTGGTGCGCGACGCCGCGACCGTATAGAACCGTTCGGCGTCCGCCTCCATCGCTTCGGCCTCGGCGCGGATGCGGTCGAGGCCGAGATTTTCCATCAGCCAGACCGGGCGGCGGGCGTAAAAGCCGGCCACATGTTCGCGCCGGATCAGGGGGATGACGGGGCCGAACCGGGTTTCGTGCAGGGCGATGAGGCTGCTGCGGTGGGTGTCCTCCTCCGCGGCCATTTCCTCGAACATCCTGGCGCTGGCCGGATAGTCGGCGCGCAGGCTTTCGGCATAACCGCGATAGATGCGGGCGTCGTCCTCTTCCGAGGAAATCGCCAGCGCCAGAATTTCCTGCTCGCTGAGATCCGAGAACCTTTTTCGCTGCGTCATGAAGCGCATGGCGTCACCTCTCTTTAGAATTGTTCCAAGTTCTAGTGAATCTGGCAGCGGAAACAAGCGCGGAACCATGAATGTTGTTGTTTGGATGGACGGGTTCCTAGTAAGCTATGCTGATGCATGTTGGGGGGGAGCTATGGGAGAGGTGTCAACGTTGCTACGTCGGGGGCGCAAGTTCGATCAGGTGTTGGAGGGCGCCCGAAAGGTGTTTCTCGATACCGGGTTCGAACGCGCCAACATGGACGATGTGGCCCGTGTTGCCGGCGTCTCGAAGGCTACGCTTTATAGCTATTTTCCTGACAAGCGGCTGCTATTCACCGAAGTAGTACGCACCGAATGCGAGCGGCAGGCCGAAACCGCCGCCGCTCTCGTCGAAGTGGCCGATTGTCCGCGTAAGGTGCTGCGGTTCGCCGCCGAGAAGATCATCGAATTCTACCTGTCCGATTTCGGGTTGCGCGTCTATCGCATCTGCCTGTCGGAATCCGAGCGGTTCCCGGAACTGGGGCGGCTGTTCTATGACAGCGGGCCGAAACAGGTGCGGGATCGGTTGGGTCATTACCTCGTCCTGGCGACCGAGCGCGGCGAACTGACGGTCGACGATCCTGGGCTGGCTGCCGAGCAGTTCGGGGCGCTCTGCCGTGCTGGCCTGTTTTCCCGTCTCGCATTCAATGTTGATCGGGATTACTGCCGCGCCGAAGCAGACCGGGTGGCGACTTCGGCGGTCGATATGTTTATTGCGCGGTACGGTGCCGAGACCCGCCGAGCGAGCTAATCCAGCCGCCGCACCTCGATCTGGTTGCCGCTGCCGCGCCGGGTTTCGAAGATCCTGATCGCGGCCACGAGGTCGCTGAGCTTGCGTTTGCCATAGCTGCGCGTGTCGAAATCCGGGTTCGCGGCAGCGATGAACTGGCCGAGCCGGCCCAGCGTGTACCAGTCGTCATCCTGGTCGATGGCATCCATTGCCTTCAGGATCAGGTCGCGCGCGTCCTGCAGCGACCGGGCCGGAGGGGTGTCGTCGGCGCGCGTTCCGCCCGATTCGGTGCCGGCTTGGATGTTTTCCAGATATATGAAACGTTTACATGCCTTGCGAAACGCCTCGGGGGTTTTCATCTGGCCGATGCCATAGACGTCCAGACCCTGTTCCCGGATGCGGCTCGCCAGCCGGGTAAAGTCACTGTCGGACGAGACCAGAACGAAGCCGTCGAACCGCCCCGAGTGGAGCAAATCCATCGCGTCGATCACCAGCGCGATATCGCTGGCGTTCTTGCCGACCGTATTTGCCGGCTGGTGGTGCGGGACCAAGCCGTGCTCGGCCTGGACCCGCGACCATCCGGTCATCTGCGGACTGGAGAAATCGCCATAGCACCGCCGTACCGACGCCTCGCCGAACCCGGCGATTTCGTCGAAAATCGCACCGGCATGGCGCGGCGA
>CAYGNB010000083.1:0-9067 GCA_964351135.1 uncultured Rhodobacterales bacterium
GCGCGTTCCTCGACATCGTTGGCCACGCGCATCAGCCAGCTCTTGCTCCTGTAGGAGGCGCGGGAATAGCCCACGTGGCCCTCGTGATAGGCAAGATACTGGTTGCGCGCGTCACTGAGCGCGATGCCGTTCTTTTCGCGGCTCTTGTTCATGTACCACCCCATGAAGTCCGTGGCATCGCGAATCCGGTCGCGCCGCGCGCCGCGGCGGTGGGTTTCACGCCGATACTCGTCCCAGGTGCCGTCCAGCGCCTGGGAATACCCGTAAGCGCTGCTCTGCCGGCCCATCGGGATCACGCCCAGCACATAGTTGAAGGGCGTGCGCGCATCGCCCCGGAACTTGCTTTCCTGGTAAATGGTCGCCATCTGCACCGGCACCGGCACGCCCCATTTGCGTTCGGTTTTCCGAAACGCCTTCATGTACTCGGGCCGCTGCTTGGCTATGCTGCAAGCATCATTAAGATTGCGCGGAGGCGCCTTGTGGCCGCCACCGCAGGACGCCAGAATCAGCGTCAGGATCATCGCGCAAAGCGTTCTGCTCATCCGCCTCTTGCCTTTTTTTCGGGACTTTAGCCTAACTTGGGCGCGGATGGAATCACATTCGCGGTATTTCCCCCGGTTCCCTTGCTTGCGCCCGCCGCAGCAAATGCCTATGTCCGGGCCCTGGCCCCTGTGGGGCGGCGGATGACAAGCGGAGCCCATGCTGAAAAGCGCTGCGAAATTTCATCTCGGCCAGGTGGTGCGGCACCGGGTCTACCCGTTTCGCGGGGTGATTTTCGATGTCGACCCGGAATTCGCGAACACCGAGGACTGGTACGAAGCGATCCCCGAGGACATCCGCCCCCGGCGCGAACAGCCCTTTTATCACCTGCTGGCCGAAAACGACGATTCCTATTACGTCGCATATGTTTCGGAACAGAACCTGCTGCCGGATGCAACCGGCGGGCCGGTGGGGCACCCGTCAATCCCTGACCTGTTCGGCCCCTACGAAGACGGCAGCTATCCCCTGCATGTGCAAATGAACTGAGACGGTCGCGCCGCCTCAGATATCGGCCGGGCCGGCAAAATGGCACGCGACCTGCCCCTGCCCGCTATGCGGCAGCAGTTCGGGCAACTGATCACGGCAGACCGCCTGCGCGCGCGGGCAGCGATCGGCAAAGGCGCAGCCGGGCGGCGGGTTGATCGGGCTGGGCAGATCGCCCGAGATCTTGAGCGGCCGCACATAACCCTTTGATTTGCGTCGCGACAGCGACGGCGCGGCCGACAGCAGCGCCTGCGTGTATGGGTGCTGCGGCGCATCGAACAGTGCATCGCGCGGCGCGCTTTCCACGATGCGGCCCAGATACATCACCGCTACGTCGTCACAGACATGCCGCACCACGCCCAGATCGTGCGAGATGAACAGATAGGACAGCTTCAGATCTTCCTTCAGCCGCGCCAGCAGGTTCAGAATCTGCGCCTGGATCGCCACGTCCAGCGCGCTGACCGGTTCGTCACACACCAGCAGCCGAGGATTGGTGGTCAGGGCGCGCGCAATCGAGATCCGCTGCCGCTGCCCGCCGGAGAACTGGTGTGGAAACAGGTTGAGCTGGTCAGGCCGCAGCCCCACCAGCGTGAACAACTCACGCACCTTCTCGAGCCTTTCCTGCGGCGTGCCGATGTCCATCAGGTCCATCGGTTCGCGCACGATATCGACCACGCGGGCGCGCGGGTTGAGCGACGAATAGGGATCCTGGAAAATCAGCTGCACGTCGCGGCGGCGCTGGCGCATCGCCTCGTCATCGAGCGTCAGCAGGTCGTCGCCATCGAACAGCACCTGCCCGCCAACGGCATCCGTCAGGCGGATCGCCGCCATCGCGGTGGTGGTCTTACCCGATCCGCTTTCGCCCACGATGCCCAGCGCATGGCCTTCCTGCAACGAGAAGGATACCTTACGCACCGCTTCCAGGTGCGGGCGCTCGCCGAAGAACGATGTCTTGGGCAGTGCGAACCGCACCACCAGATCGCGCACGTCCAGCAACGCGGTCATATCCGCCCCTCCTCGACCCCGTGACAGGCGACCGGGTGGTGGCCATGCCCGCCCAGCAGCGGCTTCTCGGTGTCGCAGCGCGAACCGCGGAATTCGCAGCGGTCGGCAAAAGCGCAGCCATTGCCCAGCAGATGCAGCGGCGGCACCACGCCGGGGATTTCCTTCAACGCATGATCCGCCCGCCCCAGGGCCGGGATACAGTCGATCAGCCCGCGCGCATAAGGATGCTGCGGGAAATCCAGCACATCGTCGGCCGCGGATTCCTCGATCACGCGGCCCGCATACATGACCGCCACCCGGTCGGCCATTTCGCTGATCGCCCCCATGTCATGGGTAATCAGGATGATCGCGGCCCCGAAATCGCGCTGGATCTCGTTCAGCAGGTCAAAGATCTGCGCCTGCACGGTGACATCCAGCGCCGTTGTCGGTTCGTCCGCGATCAGCACCTTGGGCCGGCAGCTGACCGCCATCGCGATCATCACCCGCTGGCGCATCCCGCCCGAAAGCTGGTGCGGATAGTCCTTCGCGCGCTTGTCGGGACTGGGGATTCCGACCCGGTCCAGCAGCGATACCGCATCGCGAAAGGCGGCATCCGGCCCCACGTCCTGATGCAGCATGATCGCCTCGGCGATCTGGTCGCCAACGGTGAATACAGGGTTCAGCGACGTCATCGGCTCCTGAAAGATCATTGCCACCTCGGCACCGCGCAGGGCGCGCAGCCGCGCCGGGGACGCGCCCACCAGATCCTCTCCGTCCAGCCGGATCGACCCGGCGGCGATCTTGCCCGGCGGGGAGGGGATCAGCCCCATCACCGACAGTGCCGTGATCGACTTGCCGCAGCCGGATTCGCCGACCACGCCCAGCGTTTCGCCCGCATCGACATGCAGCGACACCGAATCGAGCGCCGTAACCTCGCCATAGCGCGTACCGAAGGTCACGCGCAGATCCTCGATTTCAAGCAGACGGGTCATCGTTCCCTCAGCTTCGGATTGAAGGCATCGTTCAGCCCGTCCCCGATCAGCGACACGGCAAAGACGGTAAAGAAAATGGCCAGACCCGGAAACGTCACCGGCCACCAGGCGTCGAGGATGTAATCGCGGTTGGCCCCGATCATCAGACCCCAGCTCATCACGTTCGGATCGCCCAGCCCCAGAAAGGACAGCCCGGCCTCGAAAAGGATCGCGACACCGATAGTCAGCGTCGCCGACACGATCAGCGGCGGCGCGGCGTTGGGCAGGATCACCTTCCAGATAATCCGCTTGTTGCGCGCGCCGATGGCGCGGGCGGCTGTGACGTATTCCAGTTCCTTGATCTTCAGAAACTCGGCCCGCGTCAGACGCGCGGTTTGCGGCCAGCTCACCACCCCGATCGCCATGGCGATGGTCAACAGCGACGGCGAAAACAGCGTCACCAGAACCATCGCGAACAGCAGCGCCGGCAACACCTGGAAAAACTCGGTGACCCGCATCAGCAGGTTGTCGACCCAGCCGCCGTAATACCCCGCCAGCGCCCCCAGCGAGATGCCGATTACCATGGTGATCGCGGCCGCCGCCAACCCCACCGCCAGCGTCGGGCCGCCCCCTGTGAGCATCCCGGCCACGATATCGCGGCCCAGATAATCGGTGCCCATCGGAAAGGACGGCTCGACACCCGGCGGCTCGTGCGGCGCCCAGACGATCTCGAACGGGTCGCCGCCATAGAAAAACGTCCCCCACAGGGTCGCCCCGACGATCACCGCCAGCATCGCCACGCCTGCCAGCGCGGGAATGTTGCGGCGGAACATGCGCCAGGCTTCACGCGCGGGGCTCTCGGCTGTGTATTCTGTGACCGGAGTGTCGCTCACCGCCGCGCCTCCTTCCTCTTGCCGGAAATATCCCGGGGGTGAATTGGCCCGGAACGGGCCAAGAGGGGGCTGGCCCCCTGCGCCGCCGGCCGCGGGGTCATGATTTCCCCCGCAGGCGCGGATCGGCCAGCCGATAGCTCAGATCGGTCAGGATGTTCGCCACCACCACCATGAACGAGGCAAAGAACAGCACGCCCATGATCGTCGGGTAATCCCGCCGCAGGATCGAATCGAAGGCCAGCCGCCCCATGCCCGGCCAGTTGAACACCGTTTCCACCAGCAGCGCGCCCGAGATCAGGTTGCCGAACTGCAGCCCCGCCACGGTCAGGATCGGCAGAGCCGCGTTGCGCAGCGCGTGCCGGAACAGAACCGACCGTTCGCTGGCCCCCTTGGCCCGCGCGGTACGGATATAGTCCGAGCCCAGCACCTCGAGCATCGAGGCCCGGCTCAGCCGCGCATATTGCGCGAGATAGATGATCGCGAGCGTAAAGGCGGGCAGCACCAGATGATGCAGTACATCTACCGCCTGCACCAGAACGCCGGCATCGCGCAGTTTCACCGATTGCATCCCCTCGACCGGAAACACCGGCAGCACCGATGCGAACAGGATGATCAGCATGATCCCGGTCCAGAAAACCGGCACCGCATAGCCGATGGTGGCAAAGACCGACACAAAGGCGGACATCGCCCCATTTGGCTTGCGCGCCGCGATCACCCCCAGGAACACGCCCAGCAGGATCGACAGGATCTGTGCCGAGATCACCAGCAGGATGGTCGGCCCGATCCGATGCGCGATCAGCGATGTGACCGGCTGGTTGAAAAAGAAGCTCTCGCCGAGATCGAACCGCATCACATCGCCGACATAGATCAGCAATTGGGTCAGCAGCGGCTTGTTCAGCCCGTAATCCTCGCGGATGCTCTCCAGCATCTCCTCGGTGGCGCCGCCCATCTCACCGGCGATCACCACCGCCGGATCACCGGGGGCGAGCCGGATCAGCAGAAAATTCAGCACCACCACGCCGAGCATCAGAAGCAGGCCGTAGAACAGGCGCCGGGATAGGTAGGATGCGTTCATCTCGGTCCCTGGCGGGCGCGGACCGTGGCCCGCGCCCCTTGGCTGGGGTTGCCGGTCACTCGGACCAGCTCACCGTGTCCATCGGATGCATGGTACCCCAGATACCTTTCGGGGGATTCTGCAGCCGCTTGTCATAGGCGGTGTGATAGGGTGTCGCGTTGATCCAGTAGATCGGCAGGTCGGCCGCCACAATCTGCTGGAATTCGGCATACATCGCCTTGCGCTTCTCGACATCGCTTTCGATCGCCGCCGTGGCGAGAAGCTCGTCCACCTTCTCGTTGCAGTACTGCTGGGTATTCGACCAGATCACGCCCTCGCGGATGTTCGAACACAGATAGGTCCGGTGCACGCCGATCACCGGGTCGCCCCAGTTGAACACCACATCCATGGTCAGCTCGAAATCATGCCCGCTGATCCGCCCGGCCCAGGTCGGAAAATCGGGTGCCGCGCGCACGGTCACGTCGATGCCGATCTTCTTGAGCTGCGACTTCATGTATTCTGCCACCGACTGCTGCTGTTCCTTGGGGCCGGGAATGTAGTCGATGGTCAGTTCCATCCCGTCGCCGAAACCCGCCTCGGCCATGAGCGCATTGGCCTTGTCCAGATCCACGTCATAGGCCGGGATGGTTTCGTCGAAGAAGGGCGAGCTTTCGATGATCGGGCCGCGTTGCGGCGCCGACACCCCGCGATGCAACGCCTTGGTGATGAAATCGCGATCCACCGCATAGGCGATGGCCTGCCGCACCCGCACATCCTTGAGCTTGTCGGACGCGGTGTTGAACGCCAGCCAGTTGATCGGGCCCACCGCCGCATAGCCTTCGTTGGTGATCTCGAGATGATCGGTCTTTTCGAGACGCTTGATTTCCTGGCTGCCCGCCATGAACGGATAGATGTCGGCCTCGCCGTTTTCCATCGCGATCAGCAGCGCCGAGGGATCCTTGATGATACGGACGATGATCTCGTCCAGCTTGGGCCGCCCGTCGATGAAGAAATTAGGGTTCTTCTTCATCACCACCGCTTCGCCGGGGGTAAATTCCTCCAGCATGAATGGCCCCGACCCGACCGGCGCCGAGTTGGCCGGGTGCGATTTGGGATCCTGCCCGTCGCCATAGACATGCTTGGGCAGCACCGGCGCCAGCGCCGGCGACAGCGCCAGCAACAGGGCCGGGTGCGGCTGGCTGAGCTTGATCACGGCGGTATGTTCATCCGGGGTCTCGATGGTATCGACCGGGGCAAACATCGATTTAAACGGGTGATTTTCCTTGGTGGTCATGATCGAGAAAGCCACGTCCTCGGACGTGACCGGCTGCCCGTCGTGGAATGTGGCGTTCTGAACCAGATTCAGCGTGACCGACAGCCCGTCCTCGCTCACCTCCCAGCTTTCGGCCAGGTAGGGTTGCGGCTCCCAGTTCTCATCATAGCGCAGCGGCGAGGCAAAAATCTGCGTCGAGGGCACCGCGGTGGCGATGCCCGACTGGACCGCGCCGTTGAGGTGCCGCGGCACCTGGCTCGACGCAATCACCAGCGTACCGCCCTCGGCATGGACCGGTGCCGTGAACGCGCTCAGCGCCAGCGCGGCAACCCCCATCAGGCCCGTTATCCTGTTCATGGGTCTCTCCCTGTCGTTGTTTTTTGTATCGACTCAAAGGCTACCTGCGCACAATCCACTAGAAAACAGCGTTTTCTGTAAGGGCTTCCCGCATTTTTTGTGCTAATCGGGTAGAAGCAATAAATGATTGAGCTCGCCGTCATTCCAAAGCGCGGTGCTGATATCGATCACCGCCTGCACCACAGCCGATTTCTGTAACGCCGCGGCAAAGACCACGCCAAATTCGGGCGCGTCCACATCGCCCGCGATGGGCAGCGCAATGAAACCCGAGCTTCCCGACCGGTCGACCGGCCCGCAGATATTGAGAATCGAATATCCGAACTGCGCCGCGACCAGCCCGCGCAGCACCGAGCTGGACTTGGTCGAATGCACGACATTGGGGGTCAGGCCGTGCACCGAAAACAAGCCGTGGAAATAGTCGTGGGTTCCCGGCAGATCGAGCGCGATCATCGGCAGCGGCGCCAGTTCCCGGATGGTAACGCTTTTCTGGCGCGAAAGCGGCGAGTTGTCCGGCAGCAGCGCCCAGGGCCGGGCCTTGAACAGCGGCTGGAACTTCAGGTTTGCGGCAAGCCTGACGTCGTATGTCAACGCAACGTCCACTGCACCCGACTGGATCAGATCGTCGATCGAATACATGTCGCCTTCCAGCAACTCGATGCGAATGTCGGGATAGTTCTCTGCGATCCGTTTGAGCAGCGGCGGCAACACATAGGGGGCGGTGGGCGCATAGCAGGCCATCCGTAACGTGCCGGCAGGTTCGCCGGCCAGCGACATCAGATCCGATTCGAACAGCCGCGCCTGTTCCAGAAAACCGGCAATCCGCTCACCCACCAGTTCACCGGCCTGGGTCGGTACGATACCCTTGGCAGGGATGCGCCGGAACAGGTCACTGCCCACGGTCTGCTCGATCAGGTCGATCGCGGCGGTGATCGAGCTTTGCGAGATGTTCATTTCCTCGGCGGCCCGCGCAATCGACCCGCCCCGCCGTGCGGCATCGAAGTAGCGCAACTGTTTCAGCGTGAATTTCACCCCATTCCCACATTTTTTCAGCCTTCCCCCGACAGTAAATCTATTTTGTCACGGTTCAAGCCTGCGCTAGGGCTGGAACTGAAGGAGAGCCGCCGATGTCCCACACAACCGTGTTCGAAGCCCGAAAAATCATCACCCTGGACCCCAGCCGCCCGGAGGCGACTCATGTCGCCGTCCGCGACGGGCGCATCCTCGCCGTCGGCGGCGCGGATTGTGCCGATGCCTGGGGACCGGTCGATCACGACGCCACGCTGAAAGACGCGGTGCTGATGCCCGGCTTTGTCGAGGGCCACGCCCACATGATGGCCGGCGCGATGTGGCAGTTTGCCTATGCCGGCTATCACGACCGGATCGACCCGCAGGGCAACCTGCACGAAGGCATGACGGATATCGACGCGGTGGTGGCACGGCTGCGCGGGCAGGCCGACACCCTGCCGGAAGGCGAACCGTTGATCGGCTGGGGCTTCGACCCGATCTTTCTGCCCACCGAACGCCTGAACCGCCATCATCTCGACCGGATCGCCGACGACCGGCCGGTGGCGATCATCTATTCGAACTTCCACCTGATGTGCGCCAACTCCAAGGCGCTGGAAATGGCGGGCTACGGCCGCGAAACCAACGCGGTCGGCGTGGTCAAGGACGATGCGGGCGAACCCACCGGCGAATTGCAGGAAATGGCCGCGATGTTCCCGGTGATGCGCCGCGTCGGCGCCGATTTCCGTGCGCTCGGCCTCTCCGAAACGGCGGTTCGCGCCTATGCGGATGTCTGCCGGCTGGCTGGCGTGACCACCGTGACCGATCTGTTTTCCGCAATGGAAGACGGCGATCTGGAACGGCTTCTGAAAATCACCGGCGCGCCGGATTTCCACCTGCGCATCGTTCCGGCCCTGGGGGCCGTCGGCGCAACACCCGAGGACATCGCCCAGCGTGCGCTGGCGATGAAGGCGCGGGCCACCGACAAGCTGCGCCTGGGCGCGGTCAAACTGATGACCGACGGATCGATTCAGGGCTGGACTGCGCGGGTCAAATGGCCCGGCTATGTCGGCGGTCAGCCCAACGGGATCTGGAACACCCCGCCGGAACTGATCTTCGATCTCTGCGCGGCGATGCAGAAACATGGCGTGCAGATGCATATCCACGTCAATGGCGACGAGGCGTCCTCGGTCGCGCTGGACGCGCTCGCGGCCGCGGCCCGGGCTCATCCCTGGCCCGATGCGCGCCACGTGCTGCAGCATTGCCAGATGATGGGACCGGACCAGTTCCGCCGCTGTGCCGAACTGGGGGTCTGCACCAATATCTTCTCCAACCACATCTGGTATTTCGGCGACCAGCATGCGGCGCTGACCATCGGCGAAGACCGCGCCACACGAATGGACGCGGTGCGTTCGGCACTGGACGAAGGCGTGCATGTGGCGATCCACTCCGACGCGCCCGTCACCCCGATGGGCCCGCTTTTCACCGCCTGGTGCGCCGTGAACCGGCA
>CAYGNB010000083.1:9167-10634 GCA_964351135.1 uncultured Rhodobacterales bacterium
CTGATCAACCGGCTGCTGGCCGGGGACCATGGGCTGCGGCTGATGGTGCTGGTCAACGATTTCGGCGCCATCAACATCGACGCCGCCCTGCTGGCAACCGCCAGTGACGACATGATCGAGCTGACCAATGGCTGCGTCTGCTGCACCATGGGCGCCGATCTGTTCATGGCGCTCGGCGACGCGCTGGACCGCAGGCCGCGCCCCGATCACCTGCTGGTCGAGGCCAGCGGAATCGCCGATCCGGCGGCCATCGCCAACGCCGCGGTAGCCGAACCGGATCTGATCTATTCCGGGATCCTGACACTGGTGGATGCGCTGAATGCCCCCGCCTTGCTGGACGACGCTCTGATCGCGGAACAGGTCGAGGGCCAGATCGCCGTGGCCGACCTCGTCCTTGTCACCAAAACCGACGCCCCCGATCCCGCCCTGATGGCCCGGCTCGACGCGCTCGCGCGTACGCCGCCGGTGGTCCTGACGACGGACATGCCGCTCTTGCCGCTGCTCACCGATGTGACGCCGCTGCCGGGCCGGGCGGCGATGCCGCCACACCCGGCCTACCTGCACTGGCACCACGAAAGCGACGAAACCTTTACCCGCGATGCCCTGCGCGACCGGCTGGCCACCCGCCCGCCGGGGCTCTACCGGCTCAAGGGGTTCCTGCAGTCACCCGACGGCGGACTAGAACTGCATGTCGTCGGCAATCAGGTCGATATCCGCCCGGCCCCGGCTGACGCCACACGGCTCGTCGGCCTCGGTCTCGCGAACCGCGTGACCCGCGCCGAAATCGACCGCTGGTGGCAGGGCTGACCGCCCTACCCCTTCCTCTTGCCGAAAATATCCCGGGGAGCGCGAGGGGCTGGCCCCTCGCTCCGGCATCGACCGTCCCGCACCGCCGCCCGGTGTCGGTGTGCCGCCTCAGAAGCTCTGTGTGGTGTAATCCACCTCGTCGGGATAGAGCGTATCCTCGATCGACGTGGTGTGTACCAGCTTCAGCTTCCCGCCCTCGACCTTCGAGATATACTGGTGCCCGAACACCTGATGGGTCTTTCCGTTGAACTGCTTGGCGCCCTGCGGATGCGCCTGTGATTCCGGCATGTCCGTCATCGCTTCGACCGCTTCGACCAGCTTGGCCCGATCCTGCGGCCCGGCATACCCCGCCGCTTCCATCCCGGCCTTGACCACGTACAGCGTTTCCCAGCAGCCGAACATATGCGCATAGGTGGACACGTCCTTGGGGTCGCTGACCGAGGCACCGTTGTCGTCCACGCCGACTGCCGCGCGATAGACCTTGTCGAATTCGGTCTGGTTCTCCTGCGCGTAGCGCGGATTGCCCTCCCAGAAATAGGTGCCATCGAGAAACTCCAGCCCCGGACTGCCGATATCCACCGCTTCGAGACTGTCGATAAAGCCGAACATCTCGGGGCGCGACGGCCCAAAGAACTCGCCCAGTTCCTTGACGAATGTCAG
>CAYGNB010000084.1:0-10597 GCA_964351135.1 uncultured Rhodobacterales bacterium
TCCTGCCCGGTTTCGGCGGTCCGCGCCCGATGCACCTGTGCAATCGACGCCGCGGCGATGGGCTCGGAAAACTCGGTGAACAGCTCTTCCACCGGTTGGCCGAGTTCGCGTTCGATCTCGGCGCGGGCTTCGGCGGCGGAAAACGGCGGCAGCTTGTCCTGCAGCACGCGCAACTGTTCGGCCAGTTCGAGGCCGACCACATCAGGCCGGGTCGAAAGCACCTGCCCGAACTTGATATAGGCGGGACCCAGCGCGGTCAGCGCGCGCGTGGCGGGCGGCATGGCCGGGTCGCCCTTGTAACCCAGCCACATGAACGGCCAACCGATGACGCGGGCGACCACACGCAACGGCCGGGGGGCCTCGAAGGCATCGAGGACCACCGCCATCGCGCCGGTCCGTTCCAGCGTGGCGCCGGTACGCACCAGCCGCAGGATATTGTGAGGCCCGCGCATCGGTCAGAGTTTCCAGCCGGAATGCAGCGCGGCGATGCCAAGGCTCAGGTTGCGATATTTCGCGTTTCCGAACCCGGCGGTACGGATCATCGACAGAAAGGTTTCCTGATCGGGGAACCTGCGGATGGATTCGACGAGATACTGATAGCTGTCCTTGTCGCCCGCGATGACCTGGCCCATGCGCGGGATGATGTTGAAGGAATAGAGATCATAGACCTTCTGCATCATGTCGTTGGGAATCTGACTGAATTCCAGCACCATCAGCCTGCCGCCGGGCCGCAGCACGCGATAGGCCTCGGCCAGCGCGTCGGCGGGCCGGGTGACGTTACGGATGCCGAAACTGATCGTGTAGACATCGAAACTGTTATCGGCAAAGGGCAGCGCCATCGCATCGCCGACGACCCAGTCGAGACTGCCCGCCAGTTGCTCGGCCTCGGCGCGTTTGCGGCCCTCTTCCAGCATCGGCGCGGTCAGATCCAGTACGGTGGCGTGGCCATGCCCCGCGCGCGCCAGAAACCGGAACGCGATGTCGCCGGTGCCGCCCGCCACGTCGAGCAACCGCTGCCCCGGACGCGGGGCGAGCCAGTCCATCATCGCGTCCTTCCACAGCCGGTGGATGCCGACGCTCATCACATCGTTCATGATGTCGTATTTCGACGCGACCGAACTGAACACGCCCTGCACGAGCCTGGCCTTGTCGGCCCTGGCAACGGTCTGGAACCCGAAATCGGCGGTTTCGCCGTCGCTATCCGTGCTGTCGTTCGTCATGAAGCCTTGCCGCCATCGTCGATTCGTCCTTGTTATAGGCTGCCGGGGGCTGCGCACAATGCGCCCCTTTTGACGCGGACCGCGAACAGGGGGCGAAATGCCGGAACTACCCGAAGTGGAAACCGTGCGCCGGGGCCTGACGCCCGTAATGGAAGGCGCGGTGATCGCACAGGCCGAGGTCAACCGCCCCGACCTGCGCTGGCCGCTGCCCGACCGCATGGCCGAGCGGCTGACCGGCCAACGCGTGGATCGGTTGCGGCGACGGTCGAAATATCTGCTGGCCGATCTGGATTCAGGCGAAACGCTGCTGGTGCATCTGGGCATGTCAGGGCGGATCACCGTTTCGGGCGACCCTTTGGGCCGGTTCGTGCACGACCATCCCGCACGCGAAAAACACGATCATGTCGTGCTGCACATGGGGAACGGCGCGCGCGTCACCTATAATGACCCGCGCCGGTTCGGGGCGATGGATCTGATGGCGACCGACGGGCAGGACGGCCACCCGCTGCTGGCGGTGCTGGGACCCGAACCGTTGGGTAACAAATTCGACGAAACCTACCTGATCGACGCGTTGAAGGGGCGCAAGACCACGATCAAGGCGGCACTGCTGGATCAGGGAATCATCGCCGGTCTCGGCAATATCTATGTCTGCGAAGCCCTTTTCCGCGCCGGCATCTCGCCCTTGCGCAAGGCCGGCAACATTTCTTCGGCACGCGTTGCGACACTGGTTCCGGTGATCCGCAAAGTGCTGGAGGATGCGATTGCGGCGGGCGGGTCCTCGCTGCGCGATTTCCGGCAAGCCGATGGCGAACTTGGTTATTTTCAACACAGTTTCGACGTGTACGGCCGCGAGGGCCAGCCCTGCCGTACCCCGGGCTGTGGCGGCACCATACGCCGCGTCACCCAGTCGGGCCGCTCCAGCTTCCACTGTCCGCGCTGTCAAAGATAGCTTGATCCGCCGCGAGGCCGTGATTAAGGACTCGTCCCCGAAACCGAACAACCGAAAGCATCCCCAATGGCCTTTGAGACGATCATCGTCGAAGTAGAAGACCACGTCGCACTGATCCGCCTGAATCGACCGGATGCGCTCAACGCGCTGAACACCCAACTTCTGTCCGAGCTTTGCACCGCGCTGGAAGAGGCCGATGCCAACGACAAGGTGCGCTGCATCATCGTGACCGGATCGGAAAAAGCCTTTGCCGCCGGTGCCGACATCAAGGAAATGTCGTCGATGAGCTTTGCCGAAGTGTTTGCGGCCAATCTCTTTGCCGACCCCAGCGACCGCCTGATGAAGATCCGCAAACCGGTGATTGCCGCTGTGGCGGGCTATGCGCTGGGCGGTGGCTGCGAACTGGCGATGGCCTGCGATTTCATCATCGCCGCCGACACCGCGAAGTTCGGCCAGCCCGAGATCAATCTCGGCGTGATCGCGGGCATGGGCGGCACCCAGCGCCTGACCCGCTTTGTCGGCAAGTCGAAATCGATGGAAATGAACCTGACCGGCCGTTTCATGGATGCCGAAGAAGCCGAACGCGCCGGGCTGGTCAGCCGGGTGGTTCCCGCCAAGAAGCTGATGGAAGAGGCACAGAGCGCCGCCCAGAAGATCGCCGAAAAATCCCAGCCTACGGTCATGGCGGCAAAGGAATCGGTGAACCGCAGTTATGAGACCACGCTGGACGAAGGCATTCTGTTCGAACGCCGCGTGTTCCATTCCATGTTCGCCACCGAGGACCAGAAGGAAGGCATGGCCGCCTTCATGGAAAAACGTCAGCCGCAATTCCGCGACAAGTAACCCGCCGCGCGGACCGTGGGTGTATTTCCCGGCGCGCGCATTTTCCGGTTGGCAACGGGGGCGGTTTCAGATAGGCACCGCCGCCATACATGCGCGTGCAGCCCGCTCAGGCTAGAATCACTCCGGTGGGACAGGACCGGTTCGGGTTTGGCAGTGCGCTGATCGATTTGAACCGAAACCTGACGAAGGTCTGACCAAATGGCAAATTCGCCCCAGGCAAAGAAACGCGCCCAGCAGAACGAAAGGCGTTTCGCAATCAACAAGGCGCGCCGTTCGCGCATCCGCACCTATCTGCGCAAGGTCGAAGAGGCGATTGCCTCGGGCGACAAGGACGCGGCCAGCGCTGCGCTGCGCGCCGCCCAGCCCGAACTGATGCGCGGTGTGACCAAAGGCGTCTATCACAAGAACACCGCCGCGCGGAAAATGTCGCGCCTGAGCGCGCGCGTGAAGGCGCTGGGCTGACCCCGGCAAACCTGCCGGATTACCCGGCAAACACCAGAATCATCGAATCGGGGCGTAGCTGCAGGCTGCGCCCCGTTTCTTCTTTCCGGGGTGGTGAAAAGGCAACACTCTACCTATGGATGAGCGCCTTCGAGGGATTCTTTGACCGGATGGGCAGAGTCAACAGAGAAGTTTCATTGCCGCTCCGCACCCCGACTTGCTACCAAAGATACAGCGATTCACTCGCCTGGGGGGACAGGCTGCAATCGCGCCGTTTCGACGGGCATCGATGCGGCGGGGTTGCAATTGTCGGGAGACCGGGACAACCGATCAACCGGCCTGCTGGGTATCCGGAGCTGCGCCGGAATTCAGCCCTGTCATAGCAAGTGTGTGTAACGGCTGCGTGTCGTAGGGAACGGTCCCGCATCAGCGGGAATGTTTGCAAAGACCAATTGCCGGAACGGACCCGATTTCGGGGCCGCGGGAGGATTTTGCCTGCCGTCTACATTCTTGCGCCTCGAGCGAAGTGCATCCGCCGGTTTGGCAGAACCGGAATAATAGGGGACGGGTCGATAAAGACTCTATCAGCGGATTACGCGAGGCGCGGATGACACAAGAAAAATGGGGCGAACTCAGGCTCAGGCTGCAAAAGACGGTCGGGCAAAACAACTATACGACCTGGATCGAACCGCTCGAGTTCGATCGGCTGCAGGATGGCGTGGCCATGTTCCAGGTGCCGACAAATTTCATGGGCAATTACGTCAGCCAGAATTTTGCGGACCTGATCCTGTATGAACTGAACAATGCGGGGGAAAAGGTTCAACGCGTTGCCTTCAACGCGGTGGCCAACCGGACCGAACGGCCGTCGGTCGCACAAAAATCCAGCGCCGAGCCGGCTGGCGCAGAACCAGCCGCCACCAATGGCGATGAACTGCAGGCCGCACCGCTGGACCCGCGTTTCACCTTCGAGGGCTTTGTCGTCGGCAAACCCAACGAGCTGGCCCATGCCGCTGCACGCCGCGTCGCCGAAGGTTCTGCGGTGACCTTCAATCCGCTGGTGCTGTATGGCGGGGTCGGGCTGGGCAAGACCCACCTGATGCATGCCATCGCGTGGGAGCTGCGCGCACGTCGCCCCGATCTGAACGTGCTTTACCTGTCGGCGGAGCAGTTCATGTACCGCTTTGTCCAGGCCCTGCGCGAACGCCGCATGATGGATTTCAAACACCTGTTCCGGTCAGTGGACGTGCTGATGGTGGACGATGTGCAGTTCATCGCCGGCAAGGACAGCACGCAGGAAGAGTTCTTTCACACCTTCAACGCACTGGTAGACCAGAACAAGCAGATCATCATTTCGGCCGACCGCGCGCCGGGCGAGATCAAGGATCTCGAGGATCGCGTCAAATCCCGCCTGCAATGCGGTCTGGTGGTGGATTTGCACCCGACCGATTACGAGCTGCGGCTAGGCATCCTCCAGAACAAGGTGCAACAGCACAGCGCCACCTATCCGGGGCTGAAGATCGCGGATGGCGTACTGGAGTTTCTCGCCCAGCGGATTTCTACCAACGTGCGGGTTCTCGAAGGGGCACTGACACGGCTGTTTGCCTTTGCGTCGCTGGTCGGCCGCGAAATCGACATGGACCTGACCCAGGATTGCCTGTCGGATGTGCTGCGCGCCTCGGAGCGCAAGATCAGTGTCGAAGAGATCCAGCGCCGGGTGTCGGACTATTACAACATCCGGCTCAGCGACATCATCGGGCCCAAACGGTTGCGGTCCTATGCGCGGCCCCGCCAGGTCGCGATGTATCTGTGCAAACAGCTCACCAGCCGGTCCCTGCCCGAAATCGGGCGCAGGTTCGGCGGGCGCGACCACACCACGGTCATGCACGGGGTGCGCCGGATCGAAGAGCTCAAGACCACCGACGGGCAGATCGCCGAGGACGTGGAAATCCTGCGCCGCGCGCTCGAAGCCTGAGCAGCCGGTGGCACCGATGCCATAGTTGCGACCCGACGCCCGGTGCCGCCTTGACGATGGCCCGGTTTTGGGCCGAGAAACTTCCCTGAAACGCTTGTGCCGGGACGGGAAACCGTTAGGTTTGCCTCCCGGCCCCGTATCGGCCGGACCCGGCCAATGGGGAGGACGGAGACAGATGAAAATCAGCATCGAACGCGGCGCGCTGCTCAAGGCCGTGGCCCAGGCGCAATCGGTCGTGGAACGGCGCAACACCATTCCGATTCTGGCCAACGTCCTGATCGAGGCCGAGGGCGACATGGTGCGGTTCCGCGCCACCGACCTGGATATCGAGATCGTCGACGATGCTGTCGCCCAGGTCGAACGTGCCGGCGCGACCACCGTCGCCGCGACCACCCTGCATGAAATCGTGCGCAAGCTGCCCGACGGGGCGCTGGTGACGCTGACCGCCGATTCCGCCGCCGGCCGGCTGACGGTCGATGCGGGGCGATCCAATTTTTCGCTGGCCACACTGCCCAAGGAAGATTTCCCGCAGATGGCCTCGACCGACTATCAGACGACCTTCACCGCCACGGTGCCGGTGCTGCGGCGGCTGTTCGACAAGTCGAAATTCGCTATCTCGACCGAGGAAACCCGGTATTACCTGAACGGCGTCTACATGCACGCGGCCGAGGCCGATGGCGAAAAGGTGCTGCGCTGCGTGGCAACCGACGGCCACCGGCTGGCGCGGATCGACGCCGACCTGCCCACGGGCGCGGCGGACATGCCCGGCGTGATCGTGCCGCGCAAGACCGTGAACGAACTGCGCAAGCTGCTGGATGACGACGAAGGCGAAATCAAGGTTTCCGTCAGCGAAACCAAGATCCGGTTCGAGGCCCCCGGCGTCACCCTGACCTCCAAGGTCATCGACGGAACCTTTCCCGACTACATGCGGGTTATCCCGCAGGCCAACCCGCGACGCATGGAGGTGGACGCGAGCGCCTTTGCCCAGGCGGTGGACCGGGTTGCCACGGTGTCGTCGGAACGGTCGCGCGCGGTCAAGCTGCTGATGGAGGACGACCGGCTGGTGCTGTCGGTGAACGCCCCTGACAGCGGTGCCGCCGAAGAGGAACTGCCCGTGGCCTATGGCGACGAACGGCTGGAGATCGGGTTCAACGCCAAGTACCTGCATGAAATCGCCAGCCAGGTGGATCGCGAAAACGCGGTGTTCCTGTTCAACTCGGCCGGCGACCCGACATTGATGCGCGAAGGCAACGACCCCAGCGCGGTCTATGTCGTGATGCCGATGCGGGTGTGACGACCCTTTATCTCGAACGGCTCGGCCTGTCGCATTTCCGGTCTCACGCGCGCACGCGGCTCGATCTCGATGGCCGACCCGTAGTGCTGCACGGGGCAAACGGCGCGGGCAAGACCAACATTCTCGAAGCGGTTTCGATGCTGTCGCCCGGGCGCGGCTTGCGCCGGGTTTCCGCCGCCGAAATGATGCGCCGCCCGGATGCGCCGGGCTGGAAGATCTCGGCGCTGCTGGCAACGCCCGGTCAGGCGCATGAAATCGACACCTGGTCGGAAAACGGCGCGGCGCGGCAGGTGCGCATCGACGGCAAATCGGCATCGCAACTGGCATTGGGACGGTTGTTGCGTGTGTTGTGGCTGGTGCCGGCGATGGACCGGCTGTGGACCGAAGGCGCCGAAGGGCGGCGGCGGTTTCTGGACCGTATCACGCTGAGTTTTGACCCGGACCACGCCGACCGGACGCTGACCTATGAGAAGGCGATGCGCGAACGTAACCGTCTGTTACGCGACCAGATCGGCGATCCGGCCTGGTACGGCGCGCTCGAGGCGCAAATGGCGCAAGCGGGCAGCGCCATCGACGACGCCCGCCGCGCCGCGATCGCCGAATTGCACGGGGCACAGGACGGGACCGAAACCGCCTTTCCCGCCGCCGATCTGGTGCTGGTCCACGCCGACGATCCGTTACCCGGCGATGCCGTGGCGCTGGCCGCGGCGCTGGCCGAAAATCGCCCGCGCGACATGGCGGCCGGGCGCACACTGATCGGACCGCACCGCGCCGACCTGCAGGCAACCTACGCGGCCAAGGAGATGGCGGCGCGGGATTGTTCCACCGGCGAACAAAAGGCGCTGCTGGTCTCGCTGGTGCTGGCCAATGCCCGCGCACTGGCAGCGCGCACCGGTCTGCCGCCGCTGCTGCTGCTGGACGAGGTCGCCGCCCATCTGGACGCGAACCGCCGCGCGGCGCTGTTCGACGAAATCTGCGCGTTGGGCACACAGGCCTGGATGACCGGCACCGGGTCCGAACTGTTCGGCGAACTGGGTGCGCGCGCGCAGGTGTTCGAGGTCACCGAAACGGCGGGCGTTTCCGAGGCGAGACCGCAATGACCATCACGCCGTTCGATCTGCTGCTCTATGCCGGCGCGCTGCTGATCCTGTTTCTCACGCCCGGCCCGGTCTGGCTGGCCCTGATCGCACGCACGCTGTCGGGTGGCTTCGCCGCCGCCTGGCCGCTGGCGCTGGGGGTTGCCATGGGCGATATGGTCTGGCCGTTGCTCGCCGTCCTCGGACTCGCCTGGCTGGTGGCCGAGGTTGACGGGTTCATGACGTTGCTGCGCTATGGGGCCTGCGTGGTGTTCCTGCTGATCGGCTGGCAGGTGATCCGCCACGCAGACGCGCCGATCGACGAAAACCGCAGCCTGACCCGCCCCGGCATCGGCGCCGGGTTTGCCGCCGGCATCGCCGTCATTCTGGGCAACCCAAAGGCAATTCTGTTCTACATAGGCGTGCTGCCGGGGTTCTTTGACCTGACCGCCGTGACCATCCCGGACGTCGCCGCGATCACTCTGCTGTCGCTGGCGGTTCCTCTGACCGGCAACCTCGCACTGGCCGCGTTCGTGGGCAAGGCCCGGCAGCTGGTAACGCGTCCCGGCGCACTGCGGCGGGTCAATCTCGTGTCCGGCTGGCTGCTGGTGACGGTAGGGCTGATCATCCCCTTCACCTGACACAAAATCTTGGGGTTCGGCGTGACAATCCCCCCAGGAATTCCTATAACATGAGCCGAACAACAAGGATTTTCCGAATGTCGGACGAGACTGCCGCGCGCGACGAATATGGTGCGGATTCGATCAAGGTTCTCAAGGGGTTGGAAGCGGTCCGCAAACGCCCCGGCATGTATATCGGCGACACCGATGACGGGTCGGGCCTGCACCATATGGTGTACGAGGTCGTGGACAACGGCATCGACGAGGCGCTGGCCGGTCACGCCGACGCGGTGACGGTGAAAATCCACCCCGACAGCAGCGTATCGGTAGCCGACAACGGCCGCGGTATCCCCGTGGATATCCACGCCGAAGAAGGCGTTTCGGCGGCCGAAGTGATCATGACCCAGCTGCATGCGGGCGGTAAGTTCGACAGCAACTCCTACAAGGTGTCGGGCGGGTTGCACGGGGTCGGCGTGTCCGTGGTGAACGCGCTGTCCGTCTGGCTGGAACTGCGGATCTGGCGCGACGGCAAGGAACACTACGCACGGTTCGAAAACGGCGAAACCGCCGAACACCTGCGCGTGGTGGGCGAAGCCGGCGACCGCACCGGCACCGAGGTGCGGTTCCTTGCCTCGACCGAGACGTTTTCCAATCTCGACTATTCCTTCGAGGTGCTGGAGCGGCGGTTGCGCGAACTGGCGTTCCTGAACTCCGGCGTGCGCATCATCCTGATCGACGAACGCCCCGCCGAACCGCTGCGCACCGAACTGTTCTACGAAGGCGGCGTGCGCGAATTCGTCCGATACCTGGACCGCAACAAGCAATCGGTGATGCAGGACCCGATCTTCATCACCGGTGAACGCGACGATATCGGGATCGAGGTGGCGATGTGGTGGAACGACAGTTTCCACGAAACCGTCCTGCCCTTTACCAACAACATTCCTCAGCGCGATGGCGGCACCCATATGGCCGGGCTGCGTGGCGCGCTGACGCGGACCATCAACAACTATGCGCAATCCAGCGGGATCGCGAAGAAGGAAAAGGTCAACTTTACCGGCGACGACGCCCGCGAGGGCCTGACCTGCGTACTGTCGGTCAAGGTTCCGGACCCGAAGTTCAGTTCGCAGACCAAGGACAAACTGGTGTCGTCCGAGGTACGCCCGGCCGTCGAGGGGCTGGTGAACGAAAAGCTGGCCGAATGGTTCGAGGAAAATCCGAACGAGGCGAAAATCATCGTCGGCAAGATCATCGAGGCGGCGCTGGCACGGGAGGCGGCGCGCAAGGCCCGCGAACTGACCCGGCGCAAGACCGCGATGGACGTGAATTTCCTCGCAGGCAAGCTCAAGGACTGTTCCGAGAAGGACGCCACCAAGACCGAACTGTTCCTGGTCGAGGGCGACAGCGCCGGCGGCTCGGCCCAGACGGGGCGTGACCGGCGTACGCAGGCGATCCTGCCGCTGCGTGGCAAGATCCTGAACGTGGAACGCGCCCGGTTCGACCGGATGCTGTCCAGCCAGGAAATCGGCAACCTGGTGATGGCGCTGGGAACAGGCATCGGGCGGGATGAATTCAACATCTCGAAACTGCGCTACCACAAGATCGTCATCATGACGGATGCCGACGTGGACGGCGCGCATATCCGCACACTGCTGCTGACCTTCTTTTACCGGCAGATGCCCGAACTGATCGAGATGGGCCATCTCTATATCGCGCAGCCGCCGCTCTACAAAGTGGCGCGCGGCAAATCCGAGGTTTACCTCAAGGACCAGGCCGCGCTGGACGATTACCTGATCCGACAGGGCGTCGAAGGCGCCACACTGCGGCTGGGGTCGGGCGAGGAAATCGGCGGCGGTGATCTGGCGCGGGTGGTGGACGAGGCGCGCCAACTCAAGCGTGTGCTTGATGCCTTTCCGACCCACTATCCGCACCATATCCTTGAACAGGCAGCCGTTGCCGGGGCGTTCGTGCCCGGCGCGGTCGATGCCGACCTTCAGGGCGTCGCCGACCGGGTGGCCGCGCGGCTCGACCAGATCGCGCTGGAATACGAACGCGGCTGGCAGGGACGGATCACCCAGGATCACGGTATCCGGCTGGCGCGTATCCTGCGCGGCGTCGAAGAGGTGCGCACGCTGGACGGACCGATGCTGAGATCGGGCGAGGCGCGCAAGACCGGCAGCTTTAC
>CAYGNB010000085.1:0-7003 GCA_964351135.1 uncultured Rhodobacterales bacterium
TTCGCGGGCATGATCTGGTACAACCAGTTCTTCGGCCATGCCGATCAGGTGGGCAAATTCTACGGCATCCCGGTGGCCGAGGCGGGTGCGCATGACGAAACCCATGCCGAACCGGCGGGCGACCATGCCACCACCGACGATCACGCGACCGACACGCAGGCCACAGAGGACAGCCACGCCGAGACGGCGGATGCGGGCCATGGCGGCGCCGACCATCACATGGTCTTTGCCGGCAAACCGGGCGAGGGTGCGCTTTATATTGGTGCTGACAACCATATTCTCGAAGATGCCCATGCCGCTCCGAAATGGGTGAAGGTATCGCCCTTCATCGCGATGCTGCTGGGGCTGCTGGTGGCAATCTGGTTCTATCTGGTGAACCCGGCACTGCCGGTGAAGCTGGCCGAGAACCAGCGCCCGCTCTACCTGTTCCTCAAGAACAAGTGGTATTTCGACGAGATCTATAACGCGCTGCTGATCAAGCCGACCCTCGCGCTGGGCCGGTTCCTGTGGCGGCGTGGCGACGGCAACGTAATCGATGGCTTCCTCAACGGGGTCGCGATGGGCATTGTTCCCTTCTTTACCCGGCTCGCGGGCCGCGCCCAGACCGGTTACATCTTCACCTATGCCTTCTGGATGGTTCTGGGTATCGCCGCGCTTGTCACCTGGATGACGATCGGCGGAGGAGCGCACTGATGGACAACCTGCTTTCCATTGTCACCTTCATTCCGGCGCTGGCGGCCCTGATCCTGGCCGTGTTCCTGCGCGGCGACGATGAAGCGGCGCGCAAGAACGCCAAATGGGTGGCGCTGTTCGCAACCACGGTCACCTTCCTGGTGTCGCTGGCGATCTATGCCGAGTTCGACCCGTCCGACACCGGTTTCCAGTTCGTCGAGGAAGGCGAATGGCTGCTGGGCCTGAAATACAAGCTGGGCGTCGACGGCATCAGCGTGCTGTTCGTGCTGCTGACCACCTTCATCATGCCGCTGACGATCCTGGCCAGCTGGGACGTCACCGCGCGGGTCAAGGAATACATGATCGCCTTCCTGCTGCTGGAAACGCTGATGCTGGGCGTGTTCATGGCGCTGGACCTGGTGCTGTTCTACCTGTTCTTCGAAGGCGGCCTGATCCCGATGTTCCTGATCATCGGCATCTGGGGCGGCAAGAACCGGATCTATGCCTCGTTCAAGTTCTTCCTCTACACCTTCCTCGGCTCGGTGCTGATGCTGGTGGCGATGGTGGCGATGTTCGCCGATGCGGGCACCACCGACATCGTGGCGCTGATGGATCATCAGTTCGGGTACGAGACCTTCTCGGTGCTGGGCATCCAGATCGTCGGCGGCATGCAGACGCTGATGTTCCTGGCGTTCTTCGCATCCTTCGCCGTGAAAATGCCGATGTGGCCGGTGCACACTTGGCTGCCCGACGCCCACGTGCAGGCGCCGACCGCCGGATCGGTGGTGCTGGCGGCAATCCTGCTGAAAATGGGCGGCTATGGCTTCTTGCGGTTCTCGCTGCCGATGTTCCCGGTTGGGGCCGAGCTGCTGACGCCGCTGGTCCTGTGGATGAGCGCGATTGCCGTCGTCTATACCTCGCTGGTGGCGCTGGTGCAGGAGGACATGAAGAAGCTGATCGCCTATTCGTCGGTGGCGCACATGGGTTTTGTCACCATGGGCATCTTTGCGGCCAACCAGCAGGGCGTGGACGGGGCGATCTTCCAGATGCTCAGTCACGGCTTCATCTCGGCCGCACTGTTCCTGATCGTCGGTGTGATCTATGACCGGATGCACACCCGCGACATCGCCGCCTATGGCGGGCTGGTGAACCGGATGCCCGCCTATGCGCTGGTGTTCATGCTGTTCACCATGGCCAATGTGGGGCTGCCGGGCACGTCGGGTTTCATCGGTGAATTCCTGACCATGATGGGCGCCTTCCAGGTCAATACCTGGGTGACCGCCGTGGCCGCGACCGGTGTCATCTTCTCGGCGGGCTATGCGCTGTGGCTCTACCGCCGGGTCGTGTTCGGGGATCTGGTCAAGGAAAGCCTGAAGGCAATCACCGACATGAACCGCCGCGAAAAGGCCGTGTTCGCGCCGCTGGTGGTGATGACGATCCTGCTGGGCGTCTATCCGTCGCTGGTGACCGACATCATCGGCCCGTCCACGGCGGCGCTGGTATCGAACTATGACACATCGCTGGCCGCGGCCGAGGCCGCCAGCCAGATAGCATCGAACTGAGGGGGCCGGAGATGATCCAGGCTGATCTGAGCGTAATCCTGCCAGAGATCGTTCTGGCCGTCTTTGCCATGTTCGCGCTGGTCGGCGCGGCCTATGGCGGCAAGGACAGGCTGGCCCCCGCGCTGGTGTGGATCACCGCGATCCTGATGGCAGCGCTGGCGGCGTGGATCGCCACCGGTACCGGAACGCAAACCGCGTTTGGCGGCATGTTCATCAATGACGGTTTTGCCCGCTTCGCCAAGGTGACGTTGCTGCTGGCCGCCGCCGTGGTGCTGGTGATGAGCCAGGACTACATGGCGCGGCGCGGCATCCTGCGGTTCGAATACCCTCTGCTGGTGGCGCTGGCTGCGGTCGGCATGATGATGATGGTCAGCGCGGGCGATCTGATGTCGCTCTACATGGGGCTGGAACTGCAGTCGCTGGCGCTTTACGTCGTTGCCGCCCTGCGCCGGGACAGCGTGAAGTCGACCGAGGCGGGGCTGAAGTACTTCGTGCTGGGCGCGCTCAGTTCGGGCCTGCTGCTCTATGGTGCGTCGCTGGTCTATGGCTACGCGGGAACCACGCTGTTTTCGGGCATCATCCAGGCCGCGCAGCATGATCATGTGTCGGTGGGGCTGCTGTTCGGGATCGTGTTCATGGTGTCGGGTATGGCGTTCAAGGTGTCCGCCGTACCGTTCCATATGTGGACGCCAGATGTCTACGAAGGCTCTCCCACCCCGGTCACCGCGTTTTTTGCCACCGCGCCCAAGATGGCGGCGATGGGGCTGTTTGCGCGGGTACTGTTCGATGCCTTTGGCAACGCCATCCCGGACTGGAGCCAGGTGATCGCGCTGCTGTCGCTGTTGTCGATGTTCCTCGGCGCGGTTGCGGCGATCGGGCAGACCGATATCAAACGCCTGATGGCCTATTCCTCGATCGCGCATATGGGTTACGCGCTGATGGGGTTGGCCGCCGGCACCGAATTCGGCGTGCAGGCGATGCTGGTCTACATGGCGATCTACGTGACCATGAACCTCGGCACCTTTGCCTTTATCCTGATGATGGAACGCGACGGCCAGCCGGTGACCGACATCCGCGCGCTGAACATGTATTCCAAGCGCGACTCGGGCAAGGCGATGGCGATGCTGGTGCTGATGTTCAGCCTGGCCGGCGTCCCCCCGATGCTGGGGTTCTTCGGCAAGTTCTATGTGCTGCGTGCCGCCTATGAGGGCGGGCTGGCATGGCTGGCGGTGGCGGGTGTGATCGCTTCGGTGATCGGCGCCTTCTACTATCTGCGCATCGTCTACTACATGTATTTCGGCGAAGAGGGCGAGGAACTGGAAACCCGCTCGACCCCGGTATTGTGGGTGGTGCTGACCGTTTCGGCGGCTGCGATGCTGCTGGGGATCGTCAACATGTTCGGCGTTGAAAGCGCGGCGGCTGCCGCGGCGGCAACGCTTGTCAACTGATCCGGCAATCACGCCCGTTCAGGTGGCCCGGCCCAAAGGCCGGGCCTTTGTGTCATGACCGGATGGCCCGAAGGCTATGGCCGCCGCGTGCTGGACAGCGTCGACAGCACGCTGAACGAAGCCGCGCGCCGAGCCCCTGAACTGACCGGACCCGAATGGATTCTGGCGCTGACCCAGACCCGGGCGCGCGGTCGCCGGGGCAGGTCGTGGGCCAACCCCGCAGGCAACTTCGCCGCGACGCTGGTGCTGCGCCCCGACGACCCGCCCGACCGCGCGGCGCTGCGCAGCTTTGTCGCCGCGCTGGCATTGCATGACGCCTGCGTGGCGGCGACGGGCCGCACCGCCGGGTTTTCGCTGAAATGGCCGAACGATGTCTTGCTGAATGGCGGCAAACTGGCGGGGATCCTGCTGGAAAGCACGGGCAGCGCCGGTCAGGTTGCCCATCTGTTCATCGGGATCGGCGTGAACCTGGTCACGGCACCGCCCGTCGAAGCGCTGGAACCGGGGGCCGTGCGCCCGGCGGCCCTGATGCCGGATACCGGTATCGCGGTGACGCCCGAGGCGTTTCTGGAGGTGCTCGCCCCCGCCTATGCCGCGCGCGAGAGACAGTTCACGCAATACGGGTTCGACCCGATCCGCACGGCTTGGCTGGACCGGGCGGCCAGGCTTGGCGAGACCATCACCGCGCGCGCGGGCGGCACTGAAACGACCGGTACGTTTGAAACCGTCGACGGCTCGGGTAACCTCGTGCTGCGAACGGCGCAGGGCCGCGTGGCGATCCCGGCGGCGGATGTCTATTTCTGAAAGGAGGCCGGATGCTCCTGGCGATTGACTGCGGCAATACCAACACCGTCTTTTCGATCTGGGACGGGTCCGAATTCCTGTGCACGTTGCGCACCTCGACCCATCACGCGCGCACGGCGGATGCGTATTTCACCTGGTATTCGACGCTGGTGAAGCATTACGGGATCGAGGCGGATATCACGGACGTGATCATTTCGTCCACCGTGCCGCGCGTGGTGTTCAACCTGCGCGTCTTTGCCGACCGGTTTTTTGGCTGCCGGCCGCTGGTGGTGGGCAAACCCGATTGCCTGCTGCCACACCCGCCCCGCGTCGACGAAGGCACCCAGGTCGGGCCCGACCGGCTGGTGAACACCGCGGGCGCCTATGACCGGCATGGTGGCAACCTGATCGTGGTCGATTTCGGTACGGCCACGACGTTTGACGTGGTATCCGACGACGGGGCCTATATCGGTGGGGTAATCGCGCCCGGCGTGAACCTGTCGCTCGAGGCGCTGCACATGGCTGCCGCCGCCCTGCCGCATGTCGACATCTCGCACCCCGACAAGGTGATCGGCACCAATACGGTCGCCTGCATGCAATCAGGCGTGTTCTGGGGCTATGTCGGGCTGGTGCGCGAAATCTGTCACCGGATCCGCGAGGAACGCGATCGCGGCATGAAGCTGATCGCGACCGGCGGGCTGGCCCCGCTGTTCCAGCAAAGCGTCGAGCTGTTCGACGAGATGGAAGACGATCTGACCATGCACGGCCTGACCGTGATCCACCGCTACAACAAGGAAAACGCCGACATATGAGCCGTGAAAGACTGATCTACCTGCCGCTGGGCGGTGCCGGTGAAATCGGCATGAATGCCTATGTCTACGGCTATGGCGAACCCGATAACGAACGGCTGATCCTGGTCGATCTGGGTGTGACCTTTCCCGATATGGACGGCAGCCCCGGCGTCGATCTGATCATGCCCGACATCAGCTGGCTGGCGGAACGTGCCGACCGGCTCGACGCGATCTTTATCACCCACGCGCACGAAGACCACGTGGGCGCCATAGGGCGGCTCTGGTCACGGCTGGGCGCGCCGGTGCATGCCCGCCCGTTCACCGCCAACATCGCGCGGCGCAAGATGGAGGAAGAAGGCCAGTCGCCCGACACTGTGCGCAGCGCGTCGGCCTGGCCGGAACGGGTGCAGGCGGGGCCGTTCTCGGTGGCCTTCCTGCCGGTGTCCCACTCCATCCCCGAAAGCGCGGGGCTGGTCATCGACACCCCTGCCGGGCGGGTGATCCACAGCGGCGATTTCAAGCTCGACCCGACACCGGTGGTGGGCGAGGCCTTTGATCCCGACCTGTGGGCCGAGGCGTCGAAAGGGGGCGTCAAGGCGCTGGTCTGCGATTCCACCAACGTGTTCTCGGACCATCCCGGCCGTTCCGAAGGTGATCTGGGCCCGGCGATCACCAAGCTGGTGCAGGATGCACCCGCCATGGTGGTGGCCACCACCTTTGCCAGCAACGTCGCGCGGGTAAAGACGCTGGCCGAGGCGGGCAAGGCGGCGGGACGCTCGGTCGTGCTGCTGGGCCGCGCCATGCGGCGGATGATCGAGGCCGCCGTCGAAACCGGCGTGTTGTCAGATTTCCCGTCGGTGATCGACCCGGAAGAGGCGCAGGATCTGCCGCGCAACGCCGTGATGCTGATCGTCACCGGCAGCCAGGGCGAACGCCGCGCCGCCAGCGCGCAACTGGCGCGGGGCAAATATCGCGGACTGGAGCTGAAAGAGGGTGACCTGTTCCTGTTCTCGTCCAAGACCATCCCGGGCAATGAACGCGGGGTCATCCGGGTGATGAACCAGTTCAGCGAAAAGGGCGTCGATGTGGTCGATGACAGTTCGGGCCTCTACCATGTGTCCGGCCATGCCAACCGGCCTGACCTGCAGCGCATGCATGGCATCGTCAAACCCGACGCGGTGATCCCGATGCATGGCGAACACCGGCATCTGCGCGCGCATACGAAGCTGGCCGCCGCATCCGGTATCGGTTCCGCGCTCGCCGTGAACGGCACCATGCTGGACCTGACCGGCGACGCGCCCGTGGTGGCGGATTACGTGGAGACCGGACGGCTCTATCTGGACGGCTCGGTCATCATCGGTGCGCTGGACGGGATCGTGCGCGACCGGATTCGCATGGCGCTCAACGGCCATGTAACGGTGACCGCGATCCTCGACGAAGACGATGAACCGCTGGGCGAACCCTGGTGCGACCTGATGGGCCTGCCCGAGATCGGTACCTCCGGGGCGGCCCTGACTGAGGTGCTCGAGGCAGATCTGCACCAGTATCTGATGCGCGCGGGCGACAAGACCCTGACGGATGACGACAAGCTGACCGAGGGCCTGCGTCGGGTGGTCCGGCAATCGGCGCTGACCGAGATCGGGCGTAAGCCGGAAGTGACTGTCGTAGTTAGCCGGCTGGGCTGACCGGCCCGGCCCGCGGCATCAGTTGCCGCGGGTTTCGACCGATCCGTTCAGGTTGCGCACCG
>CAYGNB010000085.1:7103-10593 GCA_964351135.1 uncultured Rhodobacterales bacterium
GGCCCGCGGCATCAGTTGCCGCGGGTTTCGACCGATCCGTTCAGGTTGCGCACCGCATCCACGGTGTCTTTCAGCCGGTCGTCTTCGGATTCCGGGGTTGTTTCCGCATCCGTCGACGGGGCGGCTTTCTCTTCCAGCCCGGCTGCGGTTTCTCCCACGGGTGCGACATCGGCGGGTGCGCTATCCACCACGTCGCCAGTGCCGTCAGCAATCTCCGCCGGCTTGCCGACGATCAGGGGCAGCATTTCGATCCCGGTTGCGCTGGGGGCGTCCGGTACATCCGGTACCTTCCAGCTGAGCGTGTCGAAACCTTCGCAGTTTTCGCAGACCGGCGCCCAGGCGGCATGGACGTGCTGGCAGTTGTCGCAGACCCATTGTGGGCCGCGCGGGGCGGCATAGGCGCGGGCCAGCCAGCCATGCACCACCGCATCGGATGCGCCTTCGCCGCGTTCGATCGCAGCCATCAGGGTCAGCGCGCGCACATCGCCGCTGGTTTCGGCCAGATCGCCCAGGGCACGGCGCGCTTCGGGAAAATCCTCGGCGACGACGTTCAGTTCGGCCAGCAGCAGTTTGGTCTCGGGATTCTGCGGATGAATATGCGTCAGCGCGCCAAAGCGTTTGACCCGCGCCGCCGGGGTTTCGTCCGGTTCGATTTCGGCAAAGGCAGCGGCCAGATCGGGGTGCGGCTGCACCTCCCAGGCCTTTTTCAGCACCCGCACCGCGTGGCGTTTCTTGCCGCGCGCCGCAAAGGTGCGCGCCGCCAATGCCGCAGCCGGCACCAGGTCGGGCGACAGCTTGTTGGCGGTAATTGCTTCTTCCACGTCTTCGATCGCGGCGTCTTCCTTGAGGATGTCGCGGGCCTCGGACAGGGCCAGCACCGCATCGCGGCGGCGATAGAGGTCGCGCGGCATGGAACCGGTGCGCAGCTTGGTGCTGAGCGTGCTGCGCGCGCCTTTCCAGTCGCCGGCCTGCGCCTGCAGCTTAAGCAGTACGTCCTGTACCTCTTCGTGCTTGGGTTTCAGCGCCAGTGCCTTTTCCGCGAGCTTGCGCGCGGTGTCGGTGTCGCCTTGGGCCAGTTTCTGTTTCATCACCCCGCGCACGCCCACGAACCGCGTCGCATCCGAGACGATCAGTTTCTTGTAGGTCTCGGTTGCCTTCTGCGTGTCGCCGGCCATTTCGGCGGCTTGGGCAACCAGCAGGTTGGTCAGTTCGGGGTCGTCCAGGTATTTTTCGGCTTTCGCCGCCTTGGCCAGCGCCAGCCGTCCTTCGCCCGAGGCCAGCGCCATCAGCCCGTCGGACAGCGCCTTGTAGCCGCGTTTTTCCCGGTTGCGGTCGAAATAGCGCGACAGGGCGGTTTCATCGCCGTTGAGGAATTTCAGCACCGCCACCAGTAGCGACAGCAGCTTCAGCCCGAGCCACAGCGCCAGAACCAGCACGAGCGCCGCGATCACCGATTGCAGCGGGCCCAGCGTATATTCGGTGCCGGCCACGGTGACCTGCACCCCGCCATCGGATTCGAGCAGATAGCCCGCGCCAACCGCGAGCGCCGCGACCAGGGCGATGAAAACGAGAATTTTCACGAGTGACCAGAGCATGGCGGGCCCTTCAGTTGGAGTTCAGCTGCGCCGCGAGCTGGTCAGCGGCGGCCAGAGCGGCATTGCGGGTACGGGCCTTGGCCGCCCAATCGTTCAACGCGGCCTTGGCGTCATCGGGAAGCATGTCGATCTCGGCCAGCGCGGTGTCGAGATTGCCGCCTTCCAGCGCCGCCTCGGCGCGCGACAGGACAGCGTCAGGATGTGCGCCTTCGCGCGGGGTGACGGATCGGGCGCCCAGATGTTTCTGCAGAAATGCGCCGATCCCCTGTTCGGCCCCGTCGGCGCGGACCCGCGCCAGTGCCGACCGGGCCGCGTCGGGAAACTCGGCCTGCAAGTTCAGCAGCGATGGCACGCCGCTTTCGGCGGCATTGGCCAGATCGGCCGGCAGGGCGACGCCTGCGGCGGTCAGCGCTGCCGCTTCCTCGGCAAAGGGTTGCCCGGCCGCCAGTGCGGTCTGCAGCTTGGCCAGCGTGGCGCGATTGGCGGCGGCGTGCGCCGCCCGGTCCGCGGCCTCTTCCGAGTTGCGGGCGTCTTCGCGGATCTTCTGCGCCTCGGCCACCAGCCCTTCGACTTCGGTGCGCTGTTGCGCCACGGTATCCTGCAGCGATGCCAGTTCGCGCTCGTAGGCGGCAATCGCGGCCTCGGATACGCCTTCGGAGATCGGGCGTTTTTCCAGATCGCTCAGCCGGATTTCCAGTGGGGCAATCGCACCGGTGAGTTCCGAGATCTGGTCGTTCGCCGCATCCAGCCGGTCCTGCAGCGGCTTCAGCTGCTCCGGCAATCCGGCAATCTGCGCCTCAAGCCCCGAGATGTCCGGTATCTCGACGGCATCCACCGCCGCGCGCAGATCGGCCAGGGCCGTATCGCGCGCGCCGCCTGCGGCCTGCAGATCGGCAATCGCCCCCGAGTGATCCGCCTGTTTCAGCGAGGCGGGCAGCAGCGGGTCGAGCATGTCGGACCGCCCGGCGACAAATCCCAGCGCGGCGGCAACGACACCGCCCAGTACGGCGGCGCCGAACCCGCCGCGTCTCTCGACGACACGTTCCACGACCTTCTCCGGTGGCGGTGCAGGGGGTGTTTCCGGCGCGGGGGCCGGATCTTTGGCGGGGATTGGATCGTTCTCAGGCGCATCGTCGGTGTCGGCGTCCGTATCGGGGTCGCTCGCCACGTCGTCCTGATCCGGCGTCGATTCGGGGGCGTCTTCATCCGCTTCGCTGGCGCCGTCCTTGTCGGATGCGACGCTCCAGCCCTCGTCCAGCTTGAGCGGCTGGTCCTGTTCGGGCTCTGAATCTTTGCGGGTTTCGGTTTCCGGATCGGATTTGTCTTTGTCGGCCAACCTGCTCACCCCTTCGATTCTCCGGCGCGGCGCCAAATCGCGCTTAGAAACTTTACTGCGCCCCCGGTTCGGCCTCAACCCGAGCCAACCGATTCACGCAAGTTTCGACGAGCGCGGCGGTCGATGCCGCATCTGGTTGCGCCGCGATCAGAAGTTCGCGGAATTCCATTGCCCGCAAAGGCACTGCAACCGCCTCGGACAGCGCCAGCAGGTACAGGGGCGCCGTCGCGGGCAGGGTGGCAAAGTGCCGCGCGGTTCGCGGCGAAAACAGGGGCGCAATGATCGGAACCGCACCTGTCAGCGCGTCAAGTGCCTCAGGCGTCGGGGCCAGCAGCCGCTGATCGTAGATCGCCTGCGCCTGTGTGGGCAGGCCCGCCGCGGTCAGCCGCCCGGCGATGTCGCCGCTGGCATGCACCCCGCGCAGGTGCAACAGCGGGGCGGCCGGGCGGGAATGGGTCAGTGCGGCCACCAGTTCATTGGCATCGAGCCCGACGCAGGTCGCGTCCCATCCCGCGTCGCGCGCCGCCCGTGCGGTGACCTCGCCCACGCAATAGGCGGG
>CAYGNB010000086.1:0-10536 GCA_964351135.1 uncultured Rhodobacterales bacterium
TCGCATCAGGGCGCATGACCGGAACCCTGCTCTCATTCGGACATGGCTATACGGCGCAGGCGCTGGCCCGGCGGCTCGCGCCGCTCGGCTGGGCAATCACCGGCACGACGCGCAACGCAGATGGCCGCGACGCGGTCCGCGCCAGCGGCGCAGAGCCGGTGATCTGGCCGGGCGAGGATCTCGCCCCGGTGCTGGACCGGGCCACCCATCTGCTGATCTCGACCGCGCCAACACCCGAGGGAGACCCGGTGCTGACCGCCCTGCGCACGGAGATCGCCGAGGCGGCTCCGCGATTGCGCTGGGTCGGCTATCTTTCCACCACCGGCGTCTATGGCGACCACGCGGGCGGCTGGGTGGACGAAACCACGCCGCTGCACCCCGCGACCAGGCGCGGCGAGGCGCGGGTCAGGGCCGAGGCCGACTGGCAGGCGATCCCGGACCTGCCGCTGCATATCTTTCGGCTGGCGGGCATCTACGGCCCCGGTCGCGGCCCCTTTGCCAAGCTCAGATCCGGCACCGCCCGGCGCATCGTCAAACCGGGCCAGCTGTTCAGCCGCATCCATGTCGAGGATATCGCATCGGTGCTTGCCGCGTCGATGGAGCGGCCGGACCCCGGCGCGATCTACAATGTCTGCGACGACGATCCGGCCCCGCCCCAGGAGGTGATCGCCCATGCCGCGCAACTGCTCGGCCTGCCGGTGCCCCCCGCCGAGAATTTCGAAACGGCCGAGATGACACCGATGGCGCGCAGCTTTTATGCCGAAAGCAAGCGGGTGCGAAACGACCGGATCAAACGCGACCTCGGCGTGACCCTGCGCTTTCCGACTTATGCCGAAGGGCTAGCCGATCTCCTGACCCGCGAAGTCTAGTACGCGGCGCTGATGACCACTCCGGGCCGCGACGGGTCAGGCGCGCTTGCCGGTGATCGCCGCCACGTCCAAAACCTCGAGAACGCGGGCCTCGATCTGCGCCGCGTTCAGACCCGCGGCGTCATACATCTCGGTCGGGCTGGCCTGGTCGATGAATTCATCCGGCAGCACCATCGAACGGAATTTCAGGCCGTGGTCGAACACGCCGTTGTCGGCCAGAAGCTGCGCCACCTGGCTGCCAAAACCGCCCACCGCGCCTTCCTCGATGGTGATCAGCGCCTCGTGATCTTCGGCCAGCTTCAGGATCATCGCCACATCCAGCGGTTTGGCGAAACGGGCGTCGGCGATGGTCGGGTTGATCCCGCGCGCCGCCAAAGCCTCGGCGGCCCCGCGCACCTCGGCCAGCCGCGTGCCGAAGGACAGGATCGCAACGCGCGCGCCCCGCGCGACAATCCGGCCCTTGCCGATTTCCAGCAGTTCGGGCGTCTCGGGCAGTTCGACCCCCACCCCTTCGCCACGCGGATAGCGGAACGCAATCGGGCCGTCGTCATAGGCGGCAGCAGTAGCGACCATGTGTACCAGCTCCGCCTCGTCGGCGGCGGCCATCACCACCATGCCCGGCAGGCCGGAGAGATAGCCGATATCGAAGCTGCCCGCATGGGTCGCACCGTCGGCGCCGACCAGCCCGGCGCGGTCGATGGCAAAGCGCACCGGCAACCCCTGCAGCGCCACGTCGTGCACGACCTGATCGTAGCCGCGCTGCAGGAAGGTCGAATACATCGCGCAGAACGGTCGCATCCCGCCCGCCGCCAGCGCCGCGGAAAACGTCACACCATGCTGTTCGGCAATACCGACGTCGAAACAGCGGCTGGGAAACCGTTCGGCCATGAGCTTCAGCCCGGTACCGTCCGGCATCGCCGCCGTCACCGCGCAGATCCGGTCGTCGGCCGCCGCCAGCCTGGCCAGCGTTTCGCCAAAGACCGAGGTATAGCTGGGCGCGTTCGACGGCGCCTTTTTCTGCCTGCCGGTCAGCACGTCGAACCGCGCGGTGGCATGCCCCCCGTCATCGGCCCGTTCGGCAGGGGCATAGCCCTTGCCCTTGGTGGTGACCACATGCAGCAGGATCGGGCCGGTCGCACGCTCGCGGATCGCGCGCAGGATCGGCAGCAACTGGTCCATGTCATGCCCGTCGATCGGACCGAGATAGGTAAAGCCCAATGCCTCGAAAAGCGTACCGCCCATGGCCATGCCCTTGAGCATGTCCTTGGCGCGCTTGGCCCCTTCGCGGAACGGCCCCGGCAGCAGCGACACCGCCCCCTTGGCCGCCGCCTTGAGATCCTGGAACGGCTTTTCGGCATAAAGCCGCGACAGGTAAGTCGACAGCGCGCCGACCGGGGGGGCGATGCTCATCTCGTTATCGTTGAGAATCACGATCATCCGCTTGCCCAGATGGCCCGCGTTGTTCATCGCCTCGAACGCCATGCCCGCGCTCATCGCACCGTCGCCGATCACCGCGATGCTGTCGCCCGAGCCCTCGGGGATCGCCCCGCCCAGATCGCGCGCGACCGCAAACCCCAGCGCGGCGGAAATCGAGGTCGAACTATGCGCCGCGCCGAACGGATCATGCGCGCTCTCGGCGCGTTTGGTGAACCCCGACAGCCCGCCCTTCTGGCGCAGGGTGCGCATGCGGCCCCGCCGCCCGGTCAGGATCTTGTGCGGATAGCTCTGGTGGCTGACATCCCAGATGATCTTGTCACGCGGCGACTCGAACACCGCATGCAGGGCCACGGTCAATTCCACCACACCCAGCCCGGCCCCCAGATGACCGCCGGTTTCCGAGACCGCAGATACGGTTTCGGCGCGCAATTCATGCGCCAACTGGGTCAGCTGAGCGTCGCTCAGCGATTTCAGATCGGCCGGCCCTGCGATCCGGTCGAGCAGGGGCGTCTCGGGCCGATGCGGCTGATCGTCAGACATGCGTGGCTCCTTCCCGCTGCCCGGCCCGCATCCGGGATCGGCGCGGCACTAGCTGTCGCGCGAGATAACGAAGCGGGCCGCGTCGCGCAACCTTTCCGCCCCGGCGCCATAGGAATCGAGCGCGGCACAGGCCTCTTCGGCCAGTTCCGCCGCGCGGGTCCGCGCGGGCTCAAGCCCCAGCAGCGACACGAAGGTAGCCTTGCCCGCCTGCGCATCCTTCTGCAACCGCTTGCCGGCCTTTGCCGCGTCCCCTTCAACGTCGAGAATGTCATCGGCGATCTGAAACGCCAGCCCCAGCGCACGGGCATAGGCGCGCAGAGGTGCCGGATCGGCCTGCGCCAGCACCGGCCCCGCACAGGCGGCCCACTCGATCAGCGCCCCGGTCTTGCCCGCCTGCAGCGCGGTGATCTCGGCCAGCGTCAGCGGCGTCTCGGCGCTCTCGGCGGCGATGTCGAGCGCCTGCCCCAGCACCATGCCGCGCGCACCGGCCGCGCGCGCCAGCGTCAGCGCCAGGTCGGCGCGCACGCTGGCAGGGCCAGCGTCGGGATGTGCGGCCAATTCGAATCCCAGCGCCTGCAGCGCATCACCTGCCAGCACCGCCGTGGCTTCGTCCCATTGCACATGTACCGTGGGCCTGCCCCGGCGCAGATCGTCGTCATCCATGCAGGGCAGATCGTCGTGAACCAGCGAATAGGCATGCATCGCCTCGATCGCCGCGGCAGGCCACAGCGCGCGAGCCTCGTCGACCCCGTGCAAACGCGCGCTTTCCAGCACCAGATAGCCACGCAACGCCTTGCCGCCCACCAGCGCATGTGCCATCGCGCGGCTCACCGCAACGTCGTCAAGGCTTGCCAGGACGCCATCCAGATGTAACGCGATCCGGGCCGCAGCCGCGCCCAGCGCCTGCGGAAAACTCAAAGCCCCTCGACCGGTTTCGTTCCGGTCGGAACGCCATTGGCATCCAGCGTGATCGCGGCCACCTTTTCCTCGGCGCGCTTGAGTTCGTCTTCGCATCGCGCCTTCAGCGCCGCGCCGCGTTCGTAAAGCGCGATCGAGGCATCCAGCGCCACGTCACCGCGTTCGAGCTGGTCGACCACGGCTTCAAGTTCCTTCATCGCTTCCTCGAAGCTCATCTCTTCGACCGGTTTCACCGTCATCCCGCGGCCCTCATCAGTTCTTCAACATGCGCGCGCGTCGCCTGCGCCAGCGCGTTCAGATCATAGCCGCCTTCCAAAGTCGAGACCACGCGACCGCCGCAGCAATCGGCCGCCACGGCGCAGATCTGCCGCGTCACCCAGCGGAAATCGTCGGTCTGCCAGTTCAACTCGGCCAACGGGTCGTCCGCATGGGCGTCGAAACCGGCGGAAATCACGATCAGTTCGGGCGCAAAGTCGCGCAGGCGCGGCAACGCCCGATCGCCCCATGCGGCGCGCATTTCCGCCCCGCCCGTATGCGGCGCCAACGGCAGGTTCAACACATTGTCATGACCACCGCGCTCCGACGCAGCACCGCTGCCGGGCCAGAGCGGCCGCTGCTGCGAGGTTATCACCAGCGCGCGCGGATCGTCCCACAGCAGATCCTGGGTTCCGTTGCCGTGGTGCACATCGAAATCGACCACCGCGACACGGGACAGCCCGTGCCGCTCCAGCGCATGTTTTGCCGCAATCGCCGCGTTGCCGAACAGGCAAAACCCCATCGCGGTCTGCCGCTCGGCATGATGCCCCGGCGGGCGAACGGCACAGAACGCATTGCCCGCCTCGCCCGACAGAACCATGTCCACCGCCTGCACCGCCGATCCGGCTGCGCGACAGGCGGCCTCGATCGATCCCGGCGACATCCAGGTATCGGCGTCAATCTGGTGATACCCCGCCCCCGGCGCCGCCGCGCGCAACCTGGCGACGTAAACGGCGGGATGCACCAGCAGCAGATCGTCCTCGCTGGCCAGCACTGCGTCGCGCCGCAGCAGATCCAGCGGCTCCAGCGCGGCCAGCACATGCTCCAGCCGCGCCACCCGTTCGGGGTGCCCGTCGGGCGTCACGTGGCCCAGACAGGCCTCGTGAGTAATCAGCGCTGTTCCCATTCTTCTCTCTTCCTCTTGCCCGAAATATCCCCGCCGGAGGCGTAAGATCGCCGCGCAGCGGCACCCCCGCCTCAGTCAGGCGCCAGCATGTAGCCTTCGCCCCGCACCGTCTGCAGATACCGCGGCTGTTTCGGGTCCGGTTCGATCTTGCGCCGCAACCGGGTGATCTGCACATCGACCGCCCGTTCCTGCGCCTGTCCGCGATCGCGGCCCAGCTCCTCGACCAGGCGGGTGCGGCTGACCGGTTCGCCGGGATTGGCCGAAAAAATCCGCATCAGCTGGTTTTCGGTCGCGGTCAGCCGCACCGGATCCCCGCCCTGCCACAACTCTCCGCGCTCCATGTCATAACGGATCGGACCGAGATGCAGAACCTGCGGCACCACCTGTTCGGTCGGCGTTTCCGGCATCCGCCGCAGGATCGCGTTGATCCGCAGCAGCAGTTCCTTCGGCTCGAACGGCTTGGGCAGGTAGTCGTCTGCTCCCGCCTCGAGCCCGGCGATGCGATGCTCGGTTTCGCCGCGCGCGGTCAGCAGCAGGATCGGCGTGGTCATGGTTTCGCGCAGGCTGCGGGTCAGGCTTACCCCGTCTTCGCCCGGCATCATCACGTCCATCACGATCAGGTCGAAATCCAGCCCCGACAGGACCCGCCGCGCATGGGCCGCGTCCCGCGCCGCCGTGACCAGAAAACCATTGCGGATCAGGAATTTCTTCAACAGCTCGCGAATACGTTCATCGTCATCGACAATCAGCAGATGCGCATCGAGCCCGCTCATGACGCGCCGTCCCGCAGCCGGCCATAGGCCCGGCGCATATCCGCATCCATCATCGCCTCGAGCACCCGGCGAAACCCGGTCACCGCCTCGGGGCCGGCGCTGCGATAGGCGGCGCGCATCCGCGCCCGCTGCGCATCCGACAGCCGCGCCTCCAGCGTCTCGCCGGAGTCGGTGAGATACAGGTGACGTTCCCGTTTATCCTGAGTGCCGACCCGGCTCTCCACCAGCCCGTCGGCGATCAGCGTGCGCAACACCCGGTTCAGCGACTGCTTGGTGACACCCAGGATCGACAGCAGATTGTTGACCGTCGTTCCCGGCACCCGGTTGATGAAGTGGATCGCCCGGTGATGGGCCCGCCCATAGGCCATATCGGCCAGGATGCGGTCGGGATCGGCGGTAAATCCGCGATAGGCGAAAAACATCGCCTCGATGCCCTGCCGCAGTTGTTCATCGGTGAGAAACAGCAGACTTTCGCCGCTGTGCGCCTTGCCTCCCTGCCCGTCTGCCATGAAACCTCTTCCCAAATTCCTGTCCTCGCTGGCAGCATATGTCAGCCTTGTTGACATTCCAAGAGGGAAGGCGTATCGAATCACGAGTTTGGCGCAACTTTATGTCCGATCCGGACGCAGTTTGCGCAATATTAGAAAACCGCATGGCAGAGGTGAAGCAATCATGTCGGGATATGACGACCGCGACGGCAAAATCTGGATGGACGGCAAGCTCATCGAATGGCGGGAAGCCAACGTGCACATCCTGACCCATGCGATGCACTACGCCAGCTCCGTATTCGAAGGCGAACGCGCCTATGGCGGCAAGATTTTCAAGAGCCGCGAACATTCCGAACGGCTGATCGCCTCGGCCGAGCAGCTCGACATGCCGCTGCCCTGGACCGTGGACGAGATCGAGGCCGCCAAGGCCGAAACGCTGGCCGCCTCGGGGCTTGAGGATGCCTATGTCCGGGCGGTGGCCTGGCGCGGCTCGGGTGAGGATATGGGTGTCGCATCGTCGCGCAACCCGGTGCGCATGGCGATCGCCGTGTGGCCGTGGGGCGCCTATTACGGTGACGCCAAGATGCAGGGCGCCAAGCTCGACATCGCCAAATGGAAACGCCCCAGCCCGGAAACCATCCCGGTCCATGCCAAGGCAGCCGGGCTCTACATGATCTGCACCATGTCCAAGCACGCCGCCGAAGCCAAGGGCTGCTCGGACGCGCTGTTCATGGATTATCGCGGGTATGTGGCCGAGGCGACCGGCGCCAACATCTTCTTTGTCAAGGACGGAGAGGTGCACACACCGAAACCCGATTGCTTTCTCAACGGCATCACCCGGCGCACCGTGATCGGGATGCTGAAAGACCGCCAGATCAAGGTGCATGAGCGCCATATCATGCCCGAGGAACTGGAAGGGTTCGAACAGTGCTGGCTGACCGGCACGGCCGCCGAGGTCACCCCCGTTGGCCAGATCGGCGACTATACCTTCACGGTCGGCGATCTGACCCGCGAGATTGCCGCGGCCTACGAAAAGCTGGTGCGGGAATAATCCCGCTTGGCGGACCTGCCGGGTGTCATTGATGGCTACGGCCCGGTCCGCCCTTTCGGCGTGGCGGCTCCGCTTGTTCCGCCGCGCCCGCCCCGTGCCCCGGTTGTCCCGCGCCGCCTGACCGGCCTGCGCAACGCCATCGCCGCGGCCGGGCTGCGCGATGGCGCGACGATTTCCTTTCACCACCACCTGCGCAACGGCGATGACGTGATGCGCCAGGTGCTCGACGCCTGCCGCGCGGCGGGGCTGCGGGATCTTCACATCGCGCCCTCGTCCCTGTTTCCCTGCCATGCCGCCCTGATCCCCTTTCTGCGCGACGGCACCGTGACCGGGATCACCACCGCCTATATGACCGGCGCACTGGCCGACGCGGTCCGGGCGGGCGATCTGGACCGTCCGGCGGTGCTGCAAACCCATGGCGGGCGGGCCCATGCCATCGAAAGCGGTCGGCTGGGCATCGACGCCGCCTTTGTCGCCGCCCCGGCGGTCGATACGGCCGGCAACCTGAGCGGCGCGGCCGGACCGAACGCCTGCGGGCCGCTGGGATATGCGATGGTCGACGCCGCCCACGCCCGCAACGTCATCGCCGTGACCGATCACATGGCGACCGACCTGCCCCGCATCTGCATCCCGGCGGCGCAGGTGGACATGATCGTGCAGGTGGACAGCATCGGCGCCGCCACACAAATCGCCTCGGGCACCACCGGGCGCCCGCCATCGGCACAAGGCCGGGCCATCGCGGATCTGGCGGCGCGGCTGATTGCCGCCTCGGGTCTGCTGGGTGACGGGTTCAGTTTCCAGACCGGGGCCGGCGCAACATCGCTGGCGGTAGCACGCGCCCTGGCACCCGACATGGCCGCGCGCGGCGTCACCGGCGATTTCGCCGCTGGCGGCATCACCGGCCCGCTGGTGACCATGTTCCGCGACGAGCTGTTCGGCCGGCTTTGGGACGTGCAGGCCTTCGACCTCGACGCGGTGGCCTCCTATGCCGCCGATGCCGATCACCATGCTATGTCAGCGGCGCGCTACGCCTCGCCCGCGCGGGCGGATGCGATTTGCGACAGGCTCGACGTGATGATCCTGGGGGCGGCCGAGGTCGACCGGACATTCAACGTCAACGTCACCTGTGCCGGGGACGGACGCATCATCGGCGGCTCGGGCGGACATGCGGACACGGCCGCAGGGGCGACACTGCCCATCGTCACCACCACGCTGACGGCGGGTGGCTTTGCCAAGATCGTGGACCGGCTGACCTGCCGCACCACCCCCGGCGCCACTATCGGCGCGGTGGTCACCGAGGCGGGTATCGCCATTCACCCGTCGCGCCCGGAGCTCGCAGACCGCGCCCGGCACGCGGGGCTGCCACTGGTCGCCATCGACGATCTGGCACGCCGCGCCGGTGACGGCACGCGCATCGGCAAACGCGGGACAGGCGACCGCCCGATCATTGCGGTCTGCGAGTATCGCGACGGGTCGGTGATCGACGTGATCCGGGACTGAATCAGCGCCCGTATCCGCGCCTGCGCGCATCTGTCACCAAAATGTCAGATCACCGTTTCGGCATCGTCACGAACGCGCGGTTTGCTGTTTTGGTACACTCAATTCCCGCCAGCGGGACAGCCAGCAGGACTATCCGATGACCGAGATCCTCCGCCCCTCGCGCCGTGCCATCCTGGCCGGCGGCACCGCCTTTGCCGCCGGGCTTGCCATGCCGGCGATCAGCCGCGCCGCCCAGCGCCCCGTTTTCAGCCACGGCGTGCAATCCGGTGACGTGACCACGCAATCGGGCATGATCTGGACCCGGACCGACCGCCCGGCCCGCGTCGCGATGGAGATATCCACCACCGAGAGCTTTGCCGACGCGGTGGCGCTCGCGCCCATGGATTCGCTGCCGACCAGCGACCTGGCCGTGAAACGGCTGGTGGCCGGGCTGCCCAGCGATCAGGATATCTTCTATCGTTTCACCGCCACCGACCTGTCCGATATCAACGCGGTCAGCGACCCGATCGTCGGACGGTTCCGCACCGCACCGGGCGCGCGCCGGGATGTCCGCTTTGCCTGGTCCGGCGACACCGCCGGTCAGGGCTGGGGCATCGACGACGAAGGCATGCGCACCTATGCCACCATGGCCCAGCACCAGCCCGATTTCTTCATCCACTCGGGCGACACCATCTATGCCGATGGCCCGATGCAGGACGAGGTCGAAAAGGACGGCGCGGTGATCTGGAAGAACGCGGTGCTGATCGACGAGAAACGCAAGGTCGCCGAGAGCCTCGACGAATTCCGCGGCCAGTGGAAATACAACATGATGGACGAACATGTGCGCGCCCTGAACGCGGTGTGCCCGACCTTCTTCCAGTGGGACGACCACGAGGTGGTCAACAACTGGTCGGCCTCCAAGGATCTGACCGCCGACGACCGCTATACCGAAAAATCGGTGCATGTGCTGGCCGCCCACGCCGCCCGCGCGTTCCATGAAATGACTCCGATCAGCTACACCCCGAGCGAACCGGGCCGCGTCTATCGCAAGATCGCCTATGGTCCGATGCTGGACGTGTTCTTCCTCGATCTGCGCAGCTATCGCGGGCCCAACGGCGCCTCGATGCAGGACGAAATCAACGCCGAGAGCCAGATCCTGGGAGCCCAGCAACTGGCCTGGCTCAAGCGGGAACTGGCCAATTCCACCGCGACCTGGAAGGTGATCGCGTCGGACATGCCCGTGGGGCTGGTGGTGCCCGACGGCGACCGGATCGAAGGTGTGGCGAATGGCGATGGCGGCGCCCCGCTGGGTCGCGAACTGGAAATCGCCGACCTGCTGCGGTTCATCAGGACCGCCCGCGTCAAGAACACGGTATGGCTCACCGCCGACGTGCATTACACCGCCGCGCATTACTATGACCCGAACAAGGCGCAGTTCCAGGATTTCGACCCGTTCTGGGAATTCGTCTCCGGGCCGCTGCACGCGGGCACCTTCGGGCCGAACAAGCTCGACGCCACCTTTGGCCCCGAGGTCAGGTACGTGAAGGCACCGACCGAAGAGCAGGGTGCGAACCTGCCGCCCTCGATGGGGCTGCAGTTCTTCGGGCTGGTCGACATCGACGGCGCGACCCAGCAGATGACCGTGCGCCTGATGGACCGGGGCAACACCGAGCTGTGGAAAACCACGCTCGACCCGGAAATCGCGGCGCTCTGAGCCCTATCTCGAAACGGTCTGGTCGTATCGCGCGGCCAGCCCGGCGGGGTCGAGGATCTCGACCCCGCCATACACGGCCCTCACAAGACCCGCCCGCGCCAGCGC
>CAYGNB010000087.1:0-5785 GCA_964351135.1 uncultured Rhodobacterales bacterium
CACGGCAAGACCCAGGGCGCTTTCCCCGCCGCCAAGGCCCTGCTGAGCGCGGTCTATGAAGGTGCGATGGTGGATTTCGACACCGCCCTGCGGATCGAGGCGCGCTGGTTCACCAATGTGTTGATGGATCCGTCCTCGTCCGCGATGATCCGGTCGCTTTTCGTGAACAAGGAAGCGCTGGAAAAAGGTGCCGTGCGTCCCGCGAATGTCGATGACCAGCGGGTCAGCAAGCTGGGCGTTCTGGGCGCGGGCATGATGGGCGCGGGCATCGCGCTGGTCAGCGCGCAGGCCGGCATCGAGGTCGTGCTGATCGACCGCGATCAGGCCGCCGCCGACAAGGGCAAGGCCTATACCGAATCCTATCTCGACAAGGGCATGAAGCGCGGCAAGGTCACGGCGGACAAGAAAGAAGCGATGCTGTCACGCATCACCGCCACATCGGATCTGGAGCAGCTGAAAGGCTGCGACCTGATCATCGAAGCTGTGTTCGAGGATCCCGCGGTCAAGGCCGAGATGACCCAGAAGGTCGAGGCGATCATCCCCGAGGATTGCATCTTTGCCTCCAACACCTCGACCCTGCCGATCACCGGGCTGGCCAAGGCGTCCAGCCGCCCGGAGCAGTTCATCGGCATCCATTTCTTCTCGCCGGTCGAGAAGATGCTGCTGGTCGAGATCATCAAGGGCAAGGAAACCGGCCCCCGCGCGGTCGCCAAGGCACTGGATTACGTGCGCCAGATCCGCAAGACGCCGATCGTCGTCAACGATGCGCGGTTCTTCTACGCCAACCGCTGCATCATCCCCTATGGCAACGAGGCGGCGCGCATGGTTACCGAAGGCGTGTCGGCGGCACTGATCGACAATGCCGCACGGCAGCTCGGGTTCCCTGTCGGACCGATTCAGCTGGGCGACGAAACCTCGATCGATCTGGCCGCCAAGATCACCCGCGCGACCAAGGCGGCCATGGGCAACGAATACCCCGCCTCGGAGGCCGACAATCTGGTGTTCTGGATGGAAGATCTGGGCCGGCTCGGACGCAAGGCCAAGGCTGGCTATTTCGACTATGACGAGAACGGCAAGCGTCTGGGCCTGTGGAAGGGGCTGCTGGACAAGTACCCGCTGGCCGAAGAACAGCCCGCACTGCAAGAGGTGCAGGACCGGCTGATGTTCAGCCAGGCGCTCGAAGCGGTGCGCGCGCTGGAAGAAGGCGTGATCGAGGATATCCGCGAAGCCGATGTGGGCGCCATTCTCGGCTGGGGGTTCGCCCCCTGGTCCGGTGGTCCGCTGAGCTGGCTGGACATCATCGGCGCGGCTTATGCGGTGGAACGTTGCGACCAGCTGACCGAGAAATTCGGCGACCGTTTCGCCTGCCCGCCGCTGCTGCGCGAGATGGCGGAAAAAGGGCAGAGCTTCTATGGCCGCTTCGCCCCCGAGGCCAAGGCCGCCTGACGGTCCGGCAGTCATACACGAAACAACGGCCAGCGGGGCACCGCTGGCCGTTTTCATTTCCGGCAGGTGATCCCCCGCTCTACCCCTTGCCCATTGCGGCAATGCGGCGGCTGAGGATCAAAGCCAGCGCCACTGCGGATTTCGAAATCGATAGCAGGATGATCACCGGCGCCACAGAAAACAGCGATACCGACACCAGCGAATCCGCGGTGGCGATCGACAGTTTCTGGAACCCGGCCGCAATCGGAAAGGCATAGGCGGCAAAGATCACCAGGAAGGCCACTGCCATCGCCACGTCCTGAGTCAGCCGCAGCCGGGATTGGGTCCGCCGAACCCGCACTGAGAGATCGCCGAACCGGCGCGCACGGTCGCGGAACACGCTTTTCTTGGCCGCGCGCAGCGCCGGGGGCGTCAGGACGTCATCGCCCGCCCGGAGCGACAGGAACGCCTGTTCCAGCCGCGTCTCGGCCCGGTCATGAGCGATACCGAGTACCCGGAACGCGCCGGGATCGCCAATCATCAGCACCACGATGATCACCGCGACGATCACCCCGATCACCACCAGCGGCGAGATGAAATAGACGAAACACAACAGCAACAGGAAGGCGAAGATCACCGCATCCTCCTCGCGCTTGCGGTCGTTGTCTTTCAGGATCGCGGTCAGGTTGCGCAGGCTCAGCGGGTCGTGCTGATCGGCGCGGTATTCGAACCGGAACTGTTCTGTCATGCGCGCCAGCCCCTGTTCGGCCAGGATCTTGCAGCGATTGCGCAGCCCCGCCGCCAGCATCCCGATCCCCACCGCCAGCGCAAAGATCAGCGCAAACGGCTCCAGCGCGTTCGATTCCACGCCCGACCGCACCGCGAAAAACAGGACAATGATCGACGCCACCGACAGGATCTTGGACGAGATGCGATATGATTTGGCCTCGGAAAACTCCGACTGCAACAGCACGTTCAGTCGCGCAGCCAGTCCCTCGGTATCGCTCACGCCGCCAAGCAGGATACCGCGCAATTCGATGATGCTGCACCGGTCGGGACCGTCGGGCACCGGGAACCGGTGGCATGGGTGCCATGTCCCGGTTTCGGGCTGCCAGCGCGCCAGTTCCCCCTGCCCGCCAGCGGTCATCAGGCGCAACGCATAGGCCGCGCGCGGCGCGGCGGCGGGGTCGGCGCCCGGCACCCAGTCGGCGGCGGTGATACGGCTGGATTTCGGATCGGTCAGGAACAGATCGAGCGGCAGCGCGGCCAGTTCCGGCGGTGCCGCGGCTTCGGAATAGGGCCAGAGATCGCCCAGGCTGGGCCAGACCGGTGCGCCGCTCATCGTCCCGCCTCCACCAGTGTCAGGGCGGTCATGTTCAGATGGGCCGCGCGGGCCATTCCCGCCGCGCCGAGGCGCGAACGCAGGTCCGACGGTCGCAGGCGGCCACGGAAATCCCAGAACACCGGCAGGTCGTCCGGCGCGCAGGATTGCAGGTTGCGCAGTACCGGATCGGTCAGCCCGGCCTCAATCGTATCGGCCGGCATCGGCAGCGTCTGTCTCGGCGCGGATTCGCGGGCCAGCAGCAATTGTTCGTAATCGGCGCGGCTGGCCTCCTGACCGGGGCCGAACACGCGCACCATACCCGCGCCGGTACTGTCGCCGCCGGGCAGGTTTTCCAGCGTATGACGCACCACGTCCGCCATGATCAGCCGCTGCTCGCGGACGGTCAGATCGGGTTGTTCCAGGCTGCGGGTCAGCGGGCGGATCCCCTCGATCCGGATCAGGCCGTCCCTGCGGGTCACGGACAGATCGACCGACCCGACCAGTCGCTGCCGGCGCAGCGGAACCTCGGCGCCGGTCAGGACAGACACCGGATCGCGCTGCCCCAGCGCGGGCGCCAGTTGTGCCGCGCGGCGAAAATCGAGCGGCACCAGCTGCATCGCGGCCAGGATCCAGAACATCAGCGCCACCGGCGGCAGCGCCGACAGCAGAACCGCGAACCCGGCAAAACCGATCACCGCCCATTTGGCGATCTCGCCCAAGATTTCATGGGACCCCAGAAAGCCGAGCCAGGAATGCCCCTGTTTCAGCGGTGTATAGCGGCCGATGCCGGGACGGACCGACCGGCGGCACACCTGCACCGTGTCAATCTGCGCGGCGGCCAGCGCGGCCCCCAGCAATGCCAGATGCAGCAGCGCGACAGCCGGGTGCAACAGGCACAGCAGCGCGGGCATCACCACGAACCCGCCCAGGGCCGCGGGCAATTGCGCGCGCGTGGGAACGGTCACGCCAAGCCCGCGTTTCAGCGCCCCGGCCACGTCACGCTCACGACTACCTCGGAAGCCGTTCAGGTCGCGCCCGTGCAGAACCGTCCGCATCAGCCCACGCCACAGCCGGCCCTGCCGCGCGCGCGCCAGCGCATCCTCGCCCTCGAACCGGACTTGCCGCGCCAGCAGCAACAGCCCGCCGCAGGCCGCAATCAGCCCGAATGCGCCCAGCAGCGATCCGAAACTGGCCTGATTCAGCACCAGAAACAGCACCGCGACAACGCAGAGCAGCAGCGCGCATTCCAACAGCCGCCCGGCAATTCCGGTCACGAACAGCGCGGGTGGCACGGCCCCGCGGCGACGATGCGGGCGCACGGGATCTGCAGCGCGGTCCGATGCCGGATCCACCTGCAGCGCATGGCCGGAATAAAGCGCGGCGAACTCCGCGCGCGGATAATAGACCGGCCCCATCGCCGGATCGAACACCAGCACGCCCGGCTTCCCCTGCCGGAGCAGCAGGACATAGTGTTGCTGATCCATGTGCAGGATGGCATGACCGGTCAGTTCGTGCAGATGATCGGCGGGCGCGGCCAGTGCCTGCGCGGACATTCCCTGCCGGTCGGCAAAGAACCGGCGCAGCTCGTCCAGGCTCGACCCGTCGCGATCGGCGTCCAGAAACTCCACCGCGCTCACGGGGTCGGCGGGACGGCCGAGCTGGTTCAGCAGCGTCAGCGCGCAGGCCACGCCACAATCGCTCTGCCCGGTCTGGCGGGTGAAATGGCGCCTGTTGCGCAGCAGCCCGGTCAGGGCCGCGATCCAGAAGCGGCTAGATTGCAGCATTGCGGGCCAACAGGAACGAGAACAGCGATTGCCGCGCCAGCGGGAAACTCAGGTGAACCACCGCGCCCGGCAAATGCGCGATCTGCTGCGCGGCATGGGGATCGACGCCCACCACCACCTGCGACAGCACCCCGCGCTTGATGATCTTGGCCGCCAGTGACTGGTTGCCCAGACGGATACCCAGTTCGGCGGTATCCACGGTGGCATAGTCGCGCGCCAGCAACGTGGCGTCGAAGACGATTTCCGATCCGGTCCGGGTGTCGTTGATCGACCCCCGCACCTTCTGCCCCGGACGCAGCACGACCGCGTGACGGTTTTCGAGAAAACCGACGATCTCGCTGCCCGGCGCATCGCCCGGCTTGGTCGGCGTATCCGGCAACGTCACCTCGGCCGCAACGAGGACCGGCGTGCCCTGCAGATCGCGGGCGCCTGCGGAAATGACCGTCAGCCTTGCCTGCGGAGGCGCAGGCAATTCTATGAACACTGAATGCAGTTCCGTGGCACCAGCGGTGCGCTGATCGAGATGCACGGACGCCCCCGGCAACCCGGCGGCGGCAAACGCCGCGATGGCTTCGTGCTCGTTCAGCGGCAGGGAAATCACGATCTCGGCCTCACCGTGGCGCAGCAGCAGGTCGCCATCGTCGGGCGTGCCGTAAATCAGCGCCGCCACGCCCGGCACCGGATCGCCGGTCGCCAACAGCCGCAGGGCCTCGCCCTTTCCGACGTCGGCCCGGCTGGCCTGCAGGGTGCGCATGTCCACCGAAAGCCCGTCGGCTACGGCAACCTGCGGGCGCACCGCCTTGGCCAGATAACGCGCCTCGGCCTCGGCCCGCATCGACACCCGCAGCGTTTCGAGTTCGCGCAACTGATCGTCGAGGTTGTCCAGCCTGTCGGTCAGGATCACAATCTCGGCCTCGTCGATCGAGTTCGAATAGGTCTGGTCGTTGAGTTCCTTGACCATGTCGAGGATCATCTTTTCCGACGAAAACCGCGTCCCCTTGGACGTGATCACCGACAGCCGTTCGCCCTGAATATCCTCGAGCATCGTCGCCAGCCGCTGCGCAGGCAGCGCCGACACTTCGCCGGACCGCTTCACCAGATCTTCGAGTTGCTGCAACTGCGACAGGCGTTCGGCGTTCAGGTCGTCGATGTCGGTCATCGCGTCGGTGGTGAAATCCTGCAGCGCGGCCAGCGTGGCGGCGGTATCGCTGGTCAGCCGGGCCCGCGCGGCCAGACGTTCACGGGTGGCGAT